>JBIIGH010000009.1:0-23131 GCA_044236565.1 Algoriphagus sp.
TAATCTTCAGGACCCAATTCGTCTGCGAATCCTTTAACTTCAACTTTCACACCTGGATTTCTCTTCAAGAAGTTTGAGATGTACTGAGCAGCACTGATAGAGTAAGCAAGTGGCTTGTCGCTGTCAAATGCGTAGTACACGTTCACGTATCCGTCATTGATTGCTTTTCTCAAGTAGTCTACCTCGTCTCTGCTCACTTCAACAGGGCAACCGTTAGAAGCTGCAGCACCTGGCTGGAATGGACACTTATCCAAGTGGTCAGGTGTACCATCACCATCAGAATCAAGAGTTGATCCAGATGGGCTTACTCTTGCTCCAGCTGGAGTATTTGGCTCTTTGTCTAGGTAATCAGGAACTCCGTCAGCATCAGAATCTTTCAACATGTCTTTGATTCCGTTGATTTGAGTTGCCAATTCTTCTTTTGTAGCATATTTGTTTGCTGCAATAAACCAGTCAGCATGCTGAGACTGCTTTCCAAGGTAGATGTTCAAGCCCAAGGTACCAGTCCACCAGTTTGCATTTGGTCCAAAGAAACCGTTGTTAGTGGATGGATTAGGCATGGTAGAAGGAAGGATCGCAGAAGAACCATCGAAAGTGATAGTTTGACGACCATTCAAGATGGTAGAAATATCACCTACAAGGGCAACTTTCTCTGTCAATTTGATTTGTGGAGTTAATCCAAAAATTAGGGTGTAAACTCGGTCATTGAAATCATTGTAGCGATTCAATTCTGGGTTTACCACGCCAATACCTCCACCCATGTGGAACAACATTCCCAATTTATCGGAGAAAGATTCGAAATTCATGATGCGGCCAACATTGGCAACGCCCTGAAGGTTTAATCTGAAGTATTTTGTGTCAAAAGCAGGGCTATTTCCATCTACTTCTTTGAAAGATCCGAAACCGTAATCAAGCTTGGCTCCGAACTTTTCGTTGAACATGTGACGAACGCCTAAATCTACGTGACCCAAATTGAGGGTTGGAGATAAGAAACCAGCGGTAAATGGGGCCATTGGCTTGTTAAAGCCAGTGGTAGCCTCAATAGACCACTTGTTAAATTCCTGGGCGTTGGCACCGAAGGCCAAAAAACCAGCAGAAAGGATGGAGAGTATTAGTTTTTTCATGACAAAAAATTTTTGTTTCGAATTATGAGGTTTGGTTTTCTATCGGTAAAGATAAACTCTATTAATTTATTGCAAAATTAAACGATTTATTTAAAGAACAAGACTTTAACCAATTTGTTTCTGATTAATTAAGGTCTTATTTCGCTTTTTCATTAACACATTCTATGCCAATAAATGATTTCCTCAAGGAATTGTTAACCATCCCCTCCGTTTCTGGGGATGAATATGAATTCATGTCCGAGCTGCTGCATGGCATTCATAAACGTAAAAGCAATTGGAAGGTTTCCCCTGAGATTTTTTACGGGGAAGCGTATCATGATTGCATCCTTTTGAAATTTGGTACGCCTCGAACTGCTGTTTTTGCCCATGTTGACACCATAGGTTTTATGGTTCGCTACGCCAATCAGTTGATCCCAGTCGGTGGCCCTGAGCAGATTCCAGGCACTCGGTTGGTTGGAAAAGATAGTTTAGGGGAGATCTCTTGTAAACTGTTGGTCGAAGGGGATGAACTCTTTCATGATTTTCCAAGAAAAATTGAACGGGGAACGCGGCTTTCATTTGCGCAAGATATTCGGATCGATGACGAATTTATTCAAGCAGCTTATTTGGATAATCGACTCGGGGTGCATGCAGCTTTGCAGCTTTGTGAAACCATCGAAGATGGCTGGGTTGTTTTTACCACCTACGAAGAGCATGGAGGTGGAAGTATGCCTTTTTTACTTCAGTTTATCCAAAGTACTGCCCCAATCAAGCAAGCGCTCATTTCCGATATCACTTGGATCACGGATGGGGTACACCACCACGATGGAGTGGTAGTTTCCATTCGGGATAAGTTTATTCCCAGGAAAAAATTCATCGATCGAATCATTCAGCTAGTGCAGCAAAGTGGAATCCCGTTTCAATTGGAAGTCGAAGCGTATGGGGGTAGTGATGGTCGAGAAGTTCAGTTTTCCCCCTATGCCATCGATTGGTGTTTTATTGGCGCTGCCGAAGATCAAGTGCACAGTCCGGATGAGAAGGTGTCCCTTCGAGACTTGGAGTCCATGGTGCACGTGTATCAATACCTATTAAAAGAACTCTAATTTCAATCATGAATAAGATTCAGATCAAAGACAAAACTTTTGAAACCTACCTGACGGAAGTACAGATTAAACAGCGAATCGAGGAATTAGGAGGTCAAATAGCTGCGGATTTTGAAGGAGAAGAGCTGGTAGTATTAGGTGTGCTCAATGGTTCTTTTGTAGTGATGGCGGATTTAGTGCGAACAATTCCGCTCCCGCTGAGTTGTGAGTTCATCAAAATCTCCTCGTATTCTGGTATGGTATCTACAGGGAAGGTGATGGAGGTGATTGGAATTCCAGCTTCAATTGAAGGGAAAAATGTGCTTGTGGTGGAGGATATAGTCGATACGGGCAACAGCATGGCTTACTTAAAAGAGCAGTTGGAGGCTTTTCATCCCAAGCGTATTGCAATTGCCACGCTACTCTTCAAAAAAGAGGCTTTCTTGTTTAATTATCCCTTGGATTATGTCGGTTTTGAAATTCCGAATAAATTTGTGGTTGGATTTGGTCTTGATTACGATGGAGCGGGCCGGAACTATACAGATATTTATCAGCTAAGCATCCCCTAAAACTAGTTTAATATATGCTAAATCTTGTTTTGTTTGGCCCTCCAGGGGCTGGCAAAGGCACTCAGAGCGAAAAAATCATAGCATCCTATGGTTTGACCCATTTGTCTACAGGTGATTTGTTTCGAAAACACCTTGGTGAAGG
The DNA here is from genome assembly GCA_044236565.1 of Algoriphagus sp. GTDB lineage: Bacteria > Bacteroidota > Bacteroidia > Cytophagales > Cyclobacteriaceae > Algoriphagus. The sequence goes on from JBIIGH010000009.1 coordinate 2,897, forward strand.
AACAGCTCTTGGAGTGTTGGCAAAGGGATACATGGACCGAGGCCACTTGGTGCCCGATGAGGTGGTCATCCAAATGGTGGAAGACAAAATCGCAAGCACCAAGGATAGCCAAGGGTTTATTTTTGATGGCTTTCCCAGAACAACTGCGCAGGCAGAAGCGCTAGACGCGATGCTTCAAAAAAACGGCATGCAAATTTCAGGGATGATTGCCTTGGAGGTTCCACAAGCGATTTTGAAAGAGCGGATTTTAGAAAGAGGAAAAACTTCAGGCCGAGTAGATGATCAAGAAGAAGCAAAAATAAATACCCGAATTCAGGTATACCTGGACGAAACATTGCCTGTAGCTGCCTACTACGAAAAGCAGGGAAAATTTCATCAAATCAATGGCGTAGGGAAGATTGAAGAAATCTTTAACCAGATTACTGCCGTAATGGATGGCTACTGATCCCTAGCTTTTGCTAAATTTGCATTTCCAAGACTTGGCTAGGCTCTAGGGCTTAGCCTTTTTTCTTTTTCTATCTATGGCTGACTCTAATTTCATCGACTACGTAAAATTCTGTTCCAGATCTGGTGCAGGGGGTGCTGGTGCCATGCATTTCCGTAGGGAGAAGCACGTGCCAAAAGGAGGACCAGATGGAGGCGATGGGGGCCGAGGAGGCCATATCATTTTGAGAGGAACCACTCAAGTATGGACGCTGCTTCACCTCAAGTACAAAAAGCACGTCATTGCAGAACCTGGAAAAGGTGGTGACGGAGGGAGAAGAACAGGGGCCGATGGAAAAGATGTGATCCTAGAAGTGCCACTGGGTACGGTAGCCAAAGACGCCGAAACTGGTGAGAAGCGCTTTGAAATCACCGCCGATGGGCAGGAAGTTATCCTGACCAAAGGAGGTCGTGGAGGTTTAGGAAATGATCATTTTAAGTCTTCTACCAATCAAGCGCCACACTATGCGCAGCCAGGGGAAGAGGGCATTGAGGAATGGATTATTCTAGAATTGAAGTTGCTTGCAGATGTGGGTCTGGTAGGCTTTCCAAATGCAGGAAAGTCAACCTTGCTTTCTTCGATCTCTGCTGCAAGGCCAGAAATTGGGGATTACCCATTTACTACACTTGTACCCAATTTGGGAGTAGTCAGCTACCGGGATGATAAATCCTTTGTGATGGCGGACATTCCCGGAATCATTGAAGGCGCTGCGGAAGGCAAAGGGCTTGGGATTCGATTCTTGAGACATATTGAACGCAATTCCATTCTACTTTTTTTGATTCCCGCCGATGCCAAGGATATTGGAGATCAGTACCGAATTCTTCTGGGGGAACTCCGTAAATACAATCCTGAGCTTCTAGATAAAAAGCGTTTGCTTGCAATTTCCAAGGTGGATATGCTCGATGAGGAGCTCATGCAAGAAATGGAGCGCGACATTCCCAAGGACCTTCCCTATGTGTTCATTTCCTCGGTGAGCCAATACAACTTGGAAAAACTAAAGGATTTAATTTGGCAGGCCATCCAGTCCTAAATCCGTCACTTTGTCAGCATTGATGGACTGGCAAAATCCTTGTTAGTTCAAAAAAAGCCAACTACGATCGATATACCCATGGAAACTAAAAATCAAGAACAGCAAGAAGCAGAATTGAAGTTAGACGAAACGCAATTGGACGAGGCTAGCCCCGAAACAGGAGAGTCCCTTGCAGAAAATGAGCAGAGTCAGGAAGAAAAACTAACTGCTGAGGTAGCCGAACTGAAGGAGAAATACCTCCGACTCTATTCTGATTTTGAAAATTTCAGAAAGAGAACTGCTAAAGAGCGGATTGATCTGATTAAAACAGCTTCAGAAGAGGTATTGAGAGACCTTATTCCTGTAGTAGATGATTTTGAGCGTGCTTTCAAGGCAGCTGAGAAGGAAGCAGATACACAGAAAATTCAGGAAGGAAACCAGCTGATTTTTCATAAACTGGTAAAAATTCTTGAATCCAAGGGTTTAACACCAATGGAGAATTTGATAGGACAACCGTTTAATCCTGATACCCAGGAGGCGATTACGCAAATTCCATCCCCAAGCCCAGAGTTGAAGGGAGCCGTGGTGGACGTCGTTGAAAAAGGCTACTTCTTGGGCGAAAAGGTTGTTCGATTCGCTAAAGTAGTGACCGGAGCATAAAATAATTATGGCAAAAAGAGACTATTACGAGGTACTTGGTGTGACCAAGTCTGCAAGTGCAGATGACATCAAGAAAGCCTATCGCAAGCTTGCGATTCAGTTCCACCCTGACAAAAACCCTGACAATCCTGAAGCTGAAGATAAGTTTAAGGAAGCGGCGGAAGCCTATGAGGTGTTGAGTAATCCCGAAAAGAAGCAGCGCTACGACCAATTTGGCCATCAAGGCATGGGAGGTAGCGGTGGTTATGGCGGTGGAGGCATGAACATGGAGGATATTTTCTCCCAGTTTGGCGACATCTTCGGAGGTGGGGGCTTTGGTTCCTTCTTTGGTGGTGGCGGTGGCGGCGGTCGACGAACCAAAAAAGGAACGAACCTTCGGGTAAAGTTGAAGCTTACCCTCAGTGAAATCGCGAATGGTGTAGAGAAGAAAATTAAAGTGAAGCGACAGGTAGTTGCCCCTGGCGTGACTTTCAAATCTTGTGCTGCATGCCAAGGATCTGGGCAGGTCAAGAAGGTAGTCAATACCATGTTGGGCCAAATGGTCTCAGCAAGCACCTGTGGGGTCTGTGGTGGATCGGGTCAACTCGTAGACAGGAAGCCGGATGATGCGGATGCTCGTGGACTTCTTTTGAAAGAAGAAGTGATCTCCATCACCATCCCAGGTGGTGTAGGTGAAGGCATGCAACTCAGCATGTCTAGCAAAGGAAATGAGATGCCTGGTGGAATACCGGGAGATTTATTGATTGTGATCGAAGAGGCAGAGGATGGGATTTTCCAACGGGAAGGCAACAATGTCATCTACGACCTACATATTTCATTCATTGAAGCTGCGCTAGGTGAGTCCGTAGAAGTTCCAACCCTCGATGGAAAAGTAAAAATCAAAATTGATCCAGGAACGCAAAGCGGAAAAATGCTCCGACTCAAAGGCAAAGGCATCAAAGATATCAATGGATATGGTAGAGGAGACCAACTGATTATGGTCAATATTTGGACGCCTACTACACTTTCAAAAGAGGAAAGAACTGTTCTGGAAGGCCTGAAACAATCTGAAAATTTCAAGCCCGATCCAGGGAAGCAAGAGAAGTCCTTCTTTGATCGGATGAAAGAGTTTTTTTAAAAAATTGAAAAGCCAGAGTCAAGCTCTGGCTTTTTTTATATTTTTAAAGAACCTTTTTTGGTGACCTCCGTAACCTATTGTTATGCTTAAAAAATTGTGCCTATTTCTTTGCCTATTACTCAGTTCGGTGAGTTGGGTATGCGCACAATTTGTCAAGGAATACCGGGTGCCCGAAAAGGCTGGAATTGAAAAGGTGAGTTTGAATTTCAGCTCATATAAAAGTGAAACCAAGGTAAAGCGGAGTGCTGGGATGGATCCATTACGAATTCATGGGCACCTTTTGCAGGCTAATATCCTTCCTGATTTCCGGTCATCTTTTGCAAAAAATAGGGTTGCAGCTAGCCTGGTTCATAAGAATATTGAATCGGATAACCTTGGGAAAAGCATCACCTCCAAATTATTCTCTACCACTTCTGGCTTTGATCACAGTTGGGATGTAGGACTGACGAGTAGCTATGTCTATGACCTAGATTTTAACCTGGGTATGGGGACGGCCGATTTTGATCTTGCCCAGCTTGCAGTGTCTACACTGAAAATAAAAAGTGCGAGTGCGGATGTTTTTATCCATTACAGTTCAAATACACCGAATTCTGTAGGAATGGACACCCTGCTGGTCACCCTGAATATGGGAGCAGTTGACCTGCATCAAGCCCAGCTGGCGCAAGCAAAAAAGGTGATTATCGAAGTGAATTATGGGCAGATAAGTTTGAATTATGGGCAGCCTCAGTCCTCCAAAGCGCAAGTGATTGCAGCTGTTGGTGGTGGGACCATCTACTTGAAGCTTCCTCCCGAATCTAGTCCGGTAAAGATCCGGATGAAAACAACCCCACTTTGCCGTATCGCTATACCGGATTACTTAAGAGCAATAGGGGAAGATACTTTTGTAACTAAAGGATATTCTGCCTCAGACCCTAGGCTCTTGGAGTTTATTTTGGACGTAGGAGTCGGCGCTGTCACCGTAGAGTAAGTATGTTAGAAATCCGCCAGCTCAATAAAACATATGGAGCCCATCGGGCGCTTACTGACCTGGACTTAAAAGTTCCAGAAGCGGGAATTTTTGGATTACTCGGCCCCAATGGAGCAGGCAAGACTACACTCATACGCATCATCAATCAGATCATCGAGCAGGATAGTGGGGAGGTGATCCTGGACGGCCAACCCTTGTCTGGTGAGGGCATTCGCAAAATTGGGTACCTGCCTGAGGAGCGTGGCCTGTACAAGAAGATGGGGGTTTGGGATCAGCTGATTTATTTCGCTCGTATCAAAGGACTGACCTCAGCAGAAGCCAAGCAACGGGTAAACCATTGGTTGGAAAAATTTGAAATCGCTTCTTGGAAAAACAAGAAAATTGAAGATTTATCAAAGGGCATGGCTCAGAAAATCCAGTTCATTGCGACGGTGATTCATGCGCCTCGGGTATTGATTTTGGATGAACCCTTTTCCGGCTTTGATCCCGTCAATGCAGCGCTCCTAAAGGATGAAATTTTAGAATTGAAAAAAGCAGGGACTACCATTTTGCTGAGTACCCACCGCATGGAGTCCGTGGAGTTGCTATGTGATCAGGTGGCCATGATCCACAAGTCCAGAAAGATTTTGGATGGAAGCATCCGTGAGATCAAATCAAGGTTTAGACCTTTGGAAATCAGTGCAAGTCTCAGCCAACTCAGCCAAGAGCTACCAGCAGCCTGGAAAATAGAAGCTTCCGAGGAAGGAAAAGTGGATCTTTTATTGCCGCTCAATGGCCAATCTCCCAATCAATTGCTACGGGAATTGATGAACTTTGGGGAGGTGATTTCCTTTCAAGAGCGATTTCCGAGTATGGAAGAAATATTTATTCAGCAAGTAAATGCAAGTGGCCATGCATAAGGTTTTGCTAGTGATCCAACGCGAGTATTTGGCAAGGGTTAAGAAAAAATCGTTCCTAATTGCCACCTTACTCACCCCTTTGATCTTCCCAGCCATCATGGCGGTCTTCGTATGGATAGCTGTGGAGGAAAAGGAAAACCAATCTCTTCGGGTAATTGAAGTGGTAGATGAGACCGGGCTTTTTTTTATGGAGAGCTCAGATCAATATGCCTTTAGCTCTTCGTCAACCAGTTTGGAAGAGGCAAAAGCATTGGTTAGTGAGGGGGAGCGCTATGGAGTATTGTACCTACCCAAGATGGAGCTATCGGCACCGCAGGGCATTCAATTTTATGGTTTGGAGAATCCTAGCACTTCTTTGATTGGGTATCTGGAATCCGCACTCAAACGAAAAATTGAGGACCAGCGCCTCTATTCCAAAGGGATAGATCCTAAGGTGCTGAAGGAGATACGAACAGAAGTATCCGTACAGTCACTCACGCTTGGGGATGCTGGAGAAGAAAAAATCACCGATGCTACGGTGAATTATGCACTTGGATTTTTATCAGGGATCTTGATTTACCTCTTCATTTTTATTTATGGCAACCAGATTATGCAGGGTGTCATTGAGGAGAAGTCTACGCGGATTGTGGAGATTTTGGTTTCTTCGCTACGGCCGTTTCAACTCATGATGGGCAAAATCGTTGGCATTGGTGCAGTGGGATTGACCCAATTTTTAATTTGGGTGCTGCTCATCAGCACACTTTCCACGCTGGTGATGGGGGTGTTGGGCATGCAAATGCCCCAGCAGCAGGCAATGGAGATGGCAAACCCAGAATTGATGGCAGCAACCCCTGACACAGGGGAATTGGGGGCGATACTTCAGGTCATCGACGGCATTGATTTTGTGTCTTTGGTGTCGGCCTTTGTGTTTTATTTTCTAGGCGGATATTTGTTGTACGGCGCTTTGTTTGCTGCAGTAGGTGCTGCAGTAGATGCACCTTCGGATGCCCAGCAATTTATGTTTCCCATAACGATCCCTTTATTGGTTGGGTACATGGGCTTGTTTGTTTTTGTGCTCCAAGACCCAAGTAGCAGCATTTCTTTTTGGCTTTCCATCATTCCGCTCACCTCGCCAATAGCGATGATGGGTCGGATCAGCTATGGGGTTCCGTTGTGGGAGTTGGCCTTATCGATGGGCTTGCTGGTGCTCGGATTTTTAGGGACTACCTGGCTGGCGGCAAAAATTTACCGAATCGGGATTTTAATGCATGGAACCAAACCTTCCTACAAGACCATGTGGAGATGGCTTAGGACTAGTAACTAATTATTTTTCGACTGAGTTATAGGTTGAATTATTCGGACACTGGGTAGTTGGTTTTATAAGAAAACCTTATTTTTCCTGAGCTAGAGATACTTTTATTTGATGATCCGCAATCCTAGGAGCAGTTCAAATTTAGTCTCAGGACCTGCGGATAATCGTTGACGGCTGACCGTCCACAGTCCACAGCACATTTATTTAAACCTCAACTCTTATTTTCTCTGGCTATTCGTAATTAAGTGGATATAACTATACTTTTATTTTCAATTTATAGTTAAATATACAATCCACTTTTTTTGTGAATGAAAAACCGCTTTCAGGATTTGGCCTCGATTGATTTCTACCAAAACAAAAAGTTGGTGAAATGGCTGATTTTTTTCATTTCGCTATTGCTTGGACTAGGATCGATTGGGTACACCCACCGACTCGTGGAGGAATTGCGAGAGCGTGAGGATAGGCAAATTCAGGTCTTGTCGGCGGCTTTGGATTATGCCGCCACGACGTCAGAGAACCTGACTTTTATCAATCAAGAGATTATTCAGCAGAACTACTCCTTTCCCATCATCATGGCGGATGGGCAAGGCAATCCAATTGACTACCGAAATATAGCCTTCAAGAACAGTCGAAATCAGGCAGATTCCATTCTGGTACTGAAAGAAGAGTTACTGGAAATGCAGGAGGATTATCCTCCGATTGTGCTGCAAGAAGCAGATATCCGGATTTATTACCGGAATTCTGAGTTGCTGACCAACTTGAAATATTACCCTTACATCCAACTGGCAGTGATTTTACTTTTCGGACTGCTGGTGTATGTGGTCTTCAATCAAAGTAAACTTTCGGAGCAGAATCGTGTTTGGGCAGGCTTGACCAAGGAAACCGCACACCAGCTCGGCACGCCAATTGCCTCCTTGATGGCTTGGATGGATTACCTCAAAAACTCTCCCGTTTGGGATGAAAACCAGGAAATCATTCAGGAAATGGATAAGGATGTGGCCAAGCTTCGGGTAGTCACGGAGCGTTTTAGTAGCATTGGCAGCAGTCCTGTGATCCAGCCAGAAAATGTTTATGAAATCATCGAAGAAGGGGTCTCCTACCTCAGACCTCGAATTTCCACCAAGGTGGAGTGGGAGATTCAATCCGATTCCAAGGATTTGGTGGCTCTCCTCAATAAGCCCTTGTTTGATTGGGTGATTGAAAATGTCTGCAAAAATGCGGTGGATGCCATGAAGGGAAAGGGGGTACTTCGCATCGTGCTCTTCCAAGATAGCGACAAGTTTGTAGGGATTGATATCAGTGATACAGGGATAGGAATTGAGAAAATGAAGTTTAAAAAAGTGTTTACTCCAGGATTTTCCTCCAGAAAAAGAGGCTGGGGGCTAGGACTCACTTTGTCTAAGCGTATTGTGGAGGGCTACCATGGCGGGAAGATTTTTGTCAAGCAGTCTGAGTTGGGGAAAGGCACTACTTTTCGGATTCTACTATCCGTGCCTATGTTGGAAGGAACGCCCTTCAAAAGCAAAGGAATGTGGGATGGAATTGGATAGGATCCCAACTTGAGTGGTGAAGCTGCCTCTAAATAGAGATACCTGATGTCCAACTTAAAAAATGGGGTTGATTCATTTTTAGCTACCTTTGCTGCCTGAATTTTAGCAGTCATGAGTTTAACAACCGAAATCAATAAACGGAGAACCTTTGCCATCATTGCTCACCCGGATGCTGGGAAGACTACCTTAACCGAAAAATTGCTTCTTTTTGGAGGAGCAATACAGACGGCTGGAGCAGTAAAATCAAACAAGATTGACACAGCTACCAAGTCTGACTGGATGGAAATTGAAAAGCAGCGTGGAATTTCCGTTGCAACATCGGTGATGGGCTTTGAATACAAAGACATCAAAATCAATCTTTTAGATACACCGGGTCACCAGGATTTTGCAGAAGACACCTACCGAACCTTGACTGCAGTCGATTCGGTGGTCATGGTGATTGACTGTGTGAAAGGGGTGGAGATCCAAACCGAAAAACTCATGGAGGTGTGCCGTATGCGGAGTACCCCTGTGATTTGCTTCATCAATAAGCTGGACCGTGAAGGCCGTGATCCCTACGATCTTTTGGATGAGGTGGAGTCCAAGCTTGGCATTAAAGTTCGCCCGCTTTCCTGGCCTATCGGTATGGGAAAAGGATTTAAAGGGGTTTATAATTTATACGAGAAGAAGCTCAACCTATTTACGCCTTCGCAGCGTAAGTTAAGTGACGATCGGCAGGTATTTGAAAATCTAGATGACCCCCAATTGGACGCCTTGATTGGCCCAGGCAATGCCAATCAGCTCCGCGAAGATGTGGATTTGATCGAAGGCGTGTACCCTGACTTTGACGTGAATGACTACTTAGAGGGGAAAATCGCCCCTGTATTTTTTGGTTCTGCCGTGAATAATTTCGGAGTGAATGAAATGTTGGATACGTTTATCCAGATCGCTCCGATTCCTCAAAGTCGGGAAACAGATCTTCGGAAAGTTGCACCAGATGAATCCAAGTTTTCCGGATTTGTGTTTAAGATACACGCCAACATGGATCCCAACCACCGCAACCGAATTGCCTTTTTGCGCATCTGTTCGGGGAAGTTTGAGCGCAACAAGCCTTACAATCACGTGCGCGGACCGAAGCCACTTCGTTTTTCCAATGTGACTCAGTTTATGGCACAGGACAAAGAAATCATTGACGAGGCTTTTCCAGGAGACATTGTGGGCTTGTACGATACCGGTAACCTGAAGATTGGCGATACGCTTACGGAGGGGGAAAACCTCGTGTTCACAGGAATTCCTAGTTTCTCTCCCGAAATCTTCCGTGAGGTGGTCAACAAGGATGCGATGAAGACCAAGCAGCTGGAGAAAGGATTGAAGCAATTGATGGAAGAGGGAGTAGCCCAATTGTTCACCTTTGAGATGGGAGCCAGAAAAGTGGTGGGTACAGTGGGACAACTGCAGTTTGAAGTAATTCAGTTTCGTTTGAAAAACGAATACAATGCCACGGTGGAGTTTCATCCAATGAACCTCTACAAAGCCTGTTGGATTAGCTGTGCAGACAAGAAGCAATTGGATGAATTTGTTCGCTCCAAAAACCGCTACATCGCGCGAGACAAAGACGATAAGTTAGTCTTTATGGCTGAGTCCAAATCCTGGTTACAGATGGTGCAGGACAACTACCCAGAAATCGAATTCCACTTTACTTCGGAGTTTTAAATAAATAAGGCTAGTGATCCGTATTAAAGCTTAAATATGGAAAAATGTGGAATCTGATTCCACATTTTTCCAGTTTGTGATTTAGAATCTTGGAGTCACCTTCCTTTAAAAACATCTGTAAACCCAAATTTTTTCCCGTCAAAAAGCCCTTTGTCGCTGAGTTTGAGGTCTGGAATCACCAGCAAGGCCATGAAACTCAGGGTCATGAAAGGTGAATTGAGGGTAGAGCCCATAGTTTTGGCCATTCGGTCGATCTGGGTGTAGGCTGCCGCTACTTCGTATCCATCTTCTGGGGACATAATGCCACCCACAGGCAGCGGTAGCACTTCTTCCTGATCTCCCCAAACTGCGGACACCCCGCCCTTGGCCTCAATCAACAAATTCACCGCCCTGCAAATGGAAGCATCGTCTACCCCTACGGCAATGATGTTGTGGGAGTCATGGCCTACCGAGGAAGCGATGGCCCCTTCCTTCAATCCAAAATTTTTAATAAACGCGAGAGCGGGAGGAGCGTCTTGGTAGCGATTCACTACCGTGATTTTGAGGATGTCCTTTGCTGGATTGGAACTAGCAAAGCCCTCTTGAACTAGGATTTCATCTTGGATCTCGGGAGTGATCAGCTGCCCATCCAGCGCTTCAATGACACGTACCTGGTTGCCCTGAGCTGGGATTTGAAAGTCAATTGGACTTTTGATGGAGGTATGGAAGTGGTTGATCACCTCATTATTTACGCGAGGAATCCGTGTTTCCCCATTCTCAGCTACTTTTTCCCCACGGATGTAGGTGGCCAGCACGGCAAATTTTTCTAGGTCTTGGACCACAATAAAATCCGCACCATCTCCTTCACGGAGCTGCCCTACCGGAAGATCGTAGTGGAGAATGGGATTGATGCAGGCCGCACGCAGCACATCAAACACATTTTTTCCTTTGGCTACTGCGCGGCAAACGAGCTCGTTGATGTGGCTCAAGGCAAGGTTGTCTGGGTGCTTGTCGTCCGAACAAAATAGCAGCATCTCGGGATAGTCATCGATGAGGTCAATTAGCGCATCAAAGTTTTTGGCAGCCGAGCCCTCTCGAATCGAGATTTTCATGCCGAGTTTTATTTTTCCCAGCGCTTCCGCGTAGGTAAAGCATTCGTGGTCTGTGCTTGGGCCTGCAGCCACATATTTTTCTGCCAATTCGCCCATCAAACCAGGAGCATGACCATCGATGGGTTTGCCATAGTGCTGGGATATCCGAATTTTCTCCATCACTTCAGGATCTCGGTTTACCGTTCCGGGCCAGTTCATCATCTCCGCGAGGTAGCGAATTTCCGGTCGGCTCATCAAGGCTTCAATATCGGCCACATTGATTTCGCCGCCGGCAGTTTCAAAAGGAGTGGCCGGTACACAGGAAGGTGCGCCAAAGAAAAAGTGAAAGGGAACCTGCTTTCCATTTTCTATCATGTATTCTACGCCCTGCATGCCACAGACATTGGCGATCTCATGTGGATCGGAGATGGTGGCAACGGTCCCGTGCACGACCGCAAGGCGGGCAAATTCCGAAGGAACGAGCATGGAGGATTCCACATGAACATGCGCATCAATATACCCTGGGAGGAGGTAAGGTAATCCTGGTTTGGGATCTATTGGAGTGATTTTCTTAATTTTTTGCGCTGCTACCTCTAGGGCAACTGGGTAAATTTGTCGGAGGTGGAGGTCAATCAGCTGCGCTTCTAGGATCATGGAACACGGATTCAATTGGGCAAAGATAGTTACTTGTTTTTACAGCAATGATCTTTGATTTTTTGAAGATAGGTACTGCTAAAACTACTATATTTGCCCAGATTTTAGGCAGTAAAAAAAGAGAGGTTTTTTGATGAACAAGATTGTCATCGCCATAGACGGATATTCGGGTTGTGGAAAAAGTTCGACTGCGAAGGAGGTAGCCAAAAAACTTGGTTTTACCTACATCGATTCTGGCGCCATGTACCGCGCCACAGCCTTACATTTTTTGAATGAAAAGCTATCTCCACTTCGTGCTGCCGATGTAGCAGAAGGCTTGAAAAGTCTTCAAATAACATTTCAGCACAATCCTACGACGCTCCAACAGGAAACCTATCTCAATGGGGTCAATGTGGAGGACGAGATTCGGACCATGCGAATATCCGAGCGCGTGAGTGAGGTGGCCAAGGTCAAGGAGATTCGTGCAGCGCTAGTAGCTCAACAACAAAAGCTTGGTCAACAGAAAGGGGTGGTCATGGATGGAAGAGACATCGGCTCCGTGGTCTTCCCAGAGGCAGAACTAAAACTTTTCATGACCGCAGACGTAGAGACACGAGCCAAGCGTCGCCAACTAGAATTGCTCGCGAAAGGGGAGCATGCCTCCTTAGAAGAGATCAAATCGAACTTAGAAACTAGGGATGAGGTAGACTCCAACAGGACGGAGAGCCCCTTGCTGAAAGTCTCAGATGCCATTGAAATTGACACCAGTTCCTTGACTTTTTCCGAACAAGTGGAACAAATCATCGACTTGGTAAAAAAAGTAACGCTTAATTAACTAATCAATGCAAGTAACCATAGATAAAAATTCGGGCTATTGTTTTGGGGTGGAGTTTGCCATTAAGATGGCAGAGGATGAGATGGAAAACCAGGAGCCTCTGTATTGTCTTGGCGACATTGTGCACAACGACATGGAAGTCAAGCGGCTCAGTGCGAAGGGTTTGGTGGTGATTGATCGTGAAAGACTTCAGGAGTTGAGCAATTGTAAGGTCTTGATACGTGCGCATGGCGAACCACCAGAAACCTACCGGTTGGCCATCGAGAATAACATTGAATTGATTGATGCGTCCTGCCCGGTTGTACTCAAACTCCAGCATCGGGTCAAGAATGCTTTTGATAAGATGGAGCGTGAAAAGGGTCAGATTGTCATCTATGGAAAGAAAGGCCATGCCGAGGTCATTGGACTTACGGGTCAGACCTTAGAAAAAGCGATTGTGGTGATGGAGGATGCTGATTTGGAAAAGATCGATTACAATCGCCCCATCACATTATTTAGCCAGACCACGAAGAGCACCAAAGGATTTTATGCCTTGTCTGCGAAAATTGAAGAAAAAATTAAGGCTGCCAAAGGAGAATTGACAGAGATTGATTTCAACTCCAATGACTCCATCTGCAGGCAGGTATCCAATCGTGAGCCACAGTTGCAGCGATTTGCTCAGGAAAACGATGTCATCCTATTTGTGTCAGGCAAGAAGAGTTCCAATGGAAAAGCCTTGTATCAAGTGTGTCTTTCTGAAAATCCGAGAAGCTATTTCATTGAGAGTGAGGAAGAAATTGACCAAGACTGGTTTCAGCAGGCTGAGCGTGTCGGGATCTGTGGAGCAACCTCCACGCCGATGTGGTTGATGGAGCAAGTGAAATCTTATGTGGACGGCATTGAAGAGCGTTTACTTCAAGATTAAGTTTGTCTCTCGCTAGCAAAATTCTTTATAACAAAAGTTCCAACAAATAATGTGACTTAAGCTCCATCTCAAAAGGTTTTTACTTAGATTTGTGGCGTTTTTCAAGGCTCATAGTTCCATACAGATATGTCAAAAATAGTGAAGCTTAAAAAAGGATTTGACCTGAATCTAGTTGGTAAGGCTCCCCTAGAGTTTATCCAAGTAGCGGCAGCGACCACCTTTGCCATTAAACCCACGGATTTTCCGGGGATTCAGCGTCCCAAAGTGCTCGTGAATGAGGGAGATACTGTAAAAGCAGGTACTCCAATTCTTTTGGACAAAGCCATGGACCAGGTCATCTATGCTTCCCCAGTTTCTGGAGAGGTAGTGGAGATCAAAAGAGGGGACAAGAGAAAGCTCTTAGAAATCAAGATTCTTGCTGATGCTACGGTTTCGCATGAAAAATCTGGTGCTTTGGACCTCAACCAAGATCGTGCTGCTATAGCGGAAAAGCTTGCAGCTTCTGGTGTCTGGCCAAATTTGATTCAGCGTCCTTTTGGTATTGTTGCCAATCCTGCAGACACTCCTAAAGCAATTTTTGTTTCTGGGTTTGACACGCATCCCTTGGCTCCTGAAGTACCCTTCTTGCTTCAAGGCGAGGAGCGCTATTTTCAGGCGGGAATTGATGCCCTTGTTAAATTGACTTCGGGCAAAGTCCACCTCAATGTGGATGGTTCAAAGGCTGTTCCAGCAATTTTTTCAGGTGTAAAAAATGCGCAAGTCAACCAGTTTTCTGGACCACATCCTGCGGGAAATGTGGGGACGCAAATACATCACCTAGATCCGATCAACAAAGGAGATATCGCTTGGACAATCGCACCTTATGGGGTAGTTCAATTAGGTAAGTTTGTTTTGGAAGGCATTTATGATGCTTCCAAGGTAATTGCCTTGACAGGATCTGAGTTGACTCAAAGAGGCTATGTAAAGACTTTCACTGGAGCAAATGTAAGCACATTTGTAGGTGGCAGTGCTCAAGCAGATAGCCTTAGAATTATCGCTGGCAATGTGTTGACAGGTGAAAAAGTAGATGCACAAGGGTATCTAGGTTTTTACCACAACCAGGTAACGGTAATCCCTGAAGGCAAATACGAGGAGTTCTTGGGTTGGTTGAAGCCTAGCTCTTCCAAACTTAGCTTTCACAAGGCAATAGGTATGTTTTCATTCCTCAACAGAGGAGAGTTTAAAGTGGATACCAACACCCACGGGGAAGAGCGTCCATTTGTAGTATCTGGAGTATTTGAAAAAGTAATGCCAATGGATATTTTACCTACCTACCTTTTCAAAGCGATCGTGACCGAGGACTTTGATGAAATGGAGGAATTAGGTTTGTATGAAGTGATTGAGGAAGATGTGGCGCTTTGCGAGTTTGTGGATCCGTCCAAAAACGAGTTGCAAGAGCTTGTTCGCCATGGGATTGAATTATTAATGTATAATTAAGCTATGAAGTTATTACAAAATCTCTTCGATGGAATGAAGCCAAACTTTGAAAAGGGCGGCAAGTGGGAAAAATTCCATACCCTGTATGAAGGGCATAGAACAATTGCTTTTGCCCCTGACTTGGTTACCAAGTCCAAAGGTGCGCAGATCAAAGATGCCACTGATTTGAAGCGCGTGATGATCACGGTAGTGATTGCCATGATCCCTGCTTTACTTTTTGGTATTTTAAATATTGGACACCAGCATTTCATCGCTACAGGTGCTGAAGGCACTTTCCTAGACAAAGCAATATTTGGTGCACTATCGGTGCTTCCAATTTTGATTGTTTCCTATGCGGTGGGCTTGTTGACAGAATTCACCTTCTGTGTGATTCGCAACCACCCCATTTCTGAGGGCTACCTCGTGACGGGGATGTTGATTGCCTTGGTGATGCCTCCGTTTATTCCACTTTGGCAGGTGGCTTTGGCTACCATCTTTGCAGTAGTCATTGGTAAGGAAGTTTTTGGTGGCACAGGGATGAATATTCTCAATGTGGCCATGACGGCACGTGCCTTCCTTTACTTTGCCTATCCAGCGCAAATCTCTGGAGACTTGGTGTGGACTTACCTTGGTGATAAGACTGCAGTTGACGGATTTTCTGGAGCAACAGCCTTGGCAGTAGCCTACAATTCTAGCGTAGATGGCACCCCTGTTGTGGAGGCTTTGTCTACCCACAACGCAGCTTTGGGAGCCGATTACAGCTTCATGAGCATGTTTATGGGTTGGATCCCTGGTTCCATTGGTGAAACTTCCACCTTGATGGCTTTGATTGGCGCTGTGATCCTAGTGGCCACTGGCGTAGCAAGCTGGAAAATCATCGTAGGAGGATTTGGTGGTGCTTATGCGATGGGTCTTGTGATGAATGCGCTTCAAGTAAACGAATTCATGGCCATGCCGGCACACTACCATTTGGTAATGGGTGGTTTGGCTTTTGGTGTAGTATTTATGGCTACTGATCCTGTATCCGCTGCGCAAACGGAATTAGGAAAATGGATATACGGGATCCTGATTGGGGTGCTGACGGTCATCATTCGTGTGACCAACCCGGCTTACCCAGAAGGAATCATGTTGGCGGTACTCTTTATGAATGTGGTAGCGCCATTGATTGATCATTATGTAGTGAAGGCAAATAAAACAAGGAGGTTACAACGTGCAACAGTCTAATACTTACATCATCGTTTATTCGGCAGTATTGACCATCATCCTGGGATTGTTACTTTCAGGATCGGCTCAGGTATTGGGCCCTTGGCAACAAGAAGCCATTGCTTTGGATAAGAAAAAGCAAATTTTGGGAGCCGTGATTTCAGCAGAAGAAATCGCAGCCATGACCCCAGAACAAGTTAATAAGTTTTATGAAACGCGTATCTCTTCTACTGTAGTAGACCTTTCAGGTGCTGAAATTACAAAAGAAGGAATCACTGCTGAGAAGGTTGAAATCGCAAAGGATTACAAGAAGCCAGCAGAAGAGCGTTCTTATCCTGTATTTATTTTCCATGCTGAAGGCAATCCAGAGGCAGTTGAATCTTACATCTTCCCGATGTATGGTGCAGGTCTTTGGGATGCAATTTGGGGATACCTAGCTCTTGAAACAGACATGAACACCATTGGTGGTATTACCTTAGCTCACGCAGCAGAGACCCCAGGTCTTGGTGCACGAATCACAGAAGCAAAAGTGATGGACCGCTATGTGGGCAAGAAAATTTTTGATGAATCGGGTGCTTTAATCACCGTGATGATGCAAAAAGGAGAGGGTAAAGAGTACGGAGATGATGCACACAAAGTAGATGGCATGTCGGGTGCTACCATTACAGGAAACGGAGTCAACAACATGTTGAAAGCTTACATGGGTTACTATGAAAGCTATATCAAAGCAAAGTCAACTCCCAAGGCGGCAGTAGCTGCACTTTAACATTAACTCATTAAAACAACTGACTTATGAGTACTGAAACAGTAGAAAAGGATGTGGTAGTTAAGCCTTCAGAGTCATTACTCTCGAAGAGAAGAAAAAAATTAATCACAGACCCACTTATAGATGACAACCCAGTAACGGTTCAAGTACTTGGTATTTGTTCTTCATTGGCTGTTACCACACAGATGCAGCCTACCTTGGTCATGGCAATCTCGGTAATCTTTGTTGTTGCCCTTTCCAATTTTGCAATCTCCTTGATGCGAAATACCATTCCTGCACGTGTGCGAATCATCGTTCAACTGGCGGTAGTAGCGACGCTTGTTACCATCGTAAGTGAGATCCTGAAAGCTTTCGCCTATGACATGTACAAGGAACTTTCTGTATTCATTGGATTGATCATCACCAACTGTATCGTAATGGGCCGTTTGGAGGCTTTTGCCATGGGCAACAAGCCTTACGATTCCATGCTTGATGGTTTGGGTTCAGCACTTGGATACTCTTGGATTATCCTTACCGTAGCGTTCTTCCGAGAGCTATGGGGTTCTGGAGCAGTTTTTGGTGTTCCTGTTTTCAGCTATGTTTCCAGTTTGTTTGGTCCAGATTTCAAGTTGGCCACCAATGGATTGATGGTGACACCAGTAGGAGCATTTATTATTTTGGGATTGATTGTTTGGGTACAACGTACCAAAACAGGCTATGTAGAACATTAATTAAGACAAGCGACCATGGAATTATTTAGCTTAGGTATTCGATCGATTTTCATTGATAACATGATTTTCGCATACTTTTTGGGAATGTGCTCCTTTCTAGCCGTTTCCAAAAAAGTAAGTACAGCTGTAGGCCTCGGTGCTGCAGTAGTCTTTGTATTGGGAGTTACGGTTCCCTTCAACTGGATTTTGAATGAGTTTGTCTTGAAAGAAGGAGCCTTAACCTGGATTTCCGCGAGCATGGCAACTATCGATTTGTCTTTCCTCCGCTTCATCATGTTTATCGCGATCATCGCGGGCATTGTGCAGTTGGTGGAGATGGTTGTGGAGAAATTTTCTCCAGCGCTTTATGGGCAGTTGGGTATTTTCCTTCCTTTGATTGCAGTAAACTGTGCGATCCTAGGAGGCTGCTTGTTTATGGCACAGCGTGATTATACCTTGGCTGAGTCTGCAGTGTATGGCTTTGGATCTGGTTTCGGCTTTATGTTGGCGATTGTTTTGCTAGCAGCTATCCGTGAGCGATTGAAGTATTCTCAGGTTCCTAATGGATTGAAAGGTCTTGGAATTACAATGCTACTTACTGGATTGATGGGTATTGCGTTCATGTCCTTTATGGGAATTGACCTGTAATTAGATAAAGATTTACATAGAAGGCCCTGAAGTTTCTTCAGGGCCTTTTTTGTGCTCTGAATTATTGAGTATCTTCATTGCATTCACCTAAGCCCAATTCACATGAAAATTAGTGCAACATTCCTCCTGTTCTTTGCTTTGCAAATCTCCAGTTTTGGCCAAAATAATCCTTGGATTGAGTTGTTCTCTGGAACGGATCTAGAAGGCTGGAGAATTTCTGAAAACCCAGGTTCCTTTTCGATCGAAGACAAACTGTTGAAGGTATCAGGACCTAGGGCACATGCTTTTTATGTAGGGAAAGTTGGAAATGCTGACTTCAAAAATTTTGAGCTGCTCGTAGAAGTAAAGACGCTTCCGAAAGCCAATTCAGGAATCTTCATCCACACGGGGTACCAGGAGACGGGTTGGCCTGAGAAGGGCTATGAGGTACAGGTAAACCAAAGTCACTCGGATTGGAGAAAGTCAGGAAGCCTCTATGCAGTTCAAGATGTACGGGAGGTGTATGTGCAGGATGGCGAATGGTATACCTACCATGTGGTGGTCAAGGGAGATCAGATTTCCGTGGCTCTAAATGGTGCCGTTATCATGGAGTATGACGAGTCAGCCGATACCCAAAGAACTTGGACTCCTGGCGATCCAAAACGCTTCGATCGAGGCACCATAGCCCTGCAAGCTCATGATCCAGAAAGCGTGATTTATTACCGTTCAGTTAAAATTAAACTTCTTGACTGAATCTGTTGTTGATGCTATGCTTGGTTGAATCACTTCTAACACCCTAATTATGGCTTTTACCTACCGAAAATTGCTCGCCTATTTTTTTAGAGGATTGTTGTTTCTCACTCCTTTAGCGGTAACGGTCTACATCATCTATCAACTTTTTCTATTTCTTGACAATTTGATTCCTGTGCCCATTCCGGGGATTGGAATCTTAATGGTTCTCGCACTCATTACCTTTGTAGGGTATTTGGCAAGTTTGTTCTTTACCAAGCCACTTTTTGACTGGTTTGAGCGAACGGTATTTAAGATTCCATTCGTGAACCTTTTGTATACTTCGATCAAGGATTTGATGGGGGCTTTTGTGGGAGAAAAAAAGAAGTTTAATGCTCCGGTTCTGGTGGAAGTTTCTGAAAATATGAAGCGACTGGGATTTCTTACGCAAGAGGACATGAGTCCTGTAGGTACACCTGACTTCGTAGCGGTTTATTTCCCACATAGCTACAATGTATCCGGGAATGTATTCTTGGTGAAGCGTGAAAAAGTAACCCCACTCAAAGGGGTTAAAAATTCAGATGTAATGAAGTTTATGGTATCTGGAGGGGTATCTACGATCGAACAGGCTAAGGAAGGAGCCTGATATTTTTTAACAGCCAAATTGACCTAAGTGGTGGTCCATGTGTTTGGCATGAAACCGTTCCCACTCTTCGTAGTTCAGTAGCCCAAAGCGTGGATGTGGAGTCAGTAGCGCTGGATTTTCTTTAAACGCGAGGTGATAGGCTTCCCAACTGGCTATCAAAGCTGATTTTGCAGTTGCTAGATCTGGAAACCGAAGTTCAAGTAGGGTTTCGGGTAATCCCGGTACTTTAATCCCCAGTGGAAAAGGGATGTCCGTAAAGAGTAGCGCCTGCTTTTGGGCAAGCTGTTTTTCATTGGGCACGATTTCTGGAATAGAGATTTTTCCAGCGGACAGCTTGAGTGTTAGCGTCAAATGTTCCACCATGTGCTGTGGGGTAAATATGCCAAACTTTGCCTCGGATTGCAGGGTCAAGTTTTGGAGTCTTTGGAGGAGTATCTCTGTAGTCATGGGAATGAATTTAGGAAAAAAAAAGCGTTTGATAGAATCAAACGCCTTTATTCATTATTGAACTCTAGAATATCGGTTTAGCTTCCGCACATCTCGCAGCCCTCTGGATCATCCAGGGAACAAGCGATGGCATCTTGCTTTTGTGTTTTTATAACTTCGGTTTCGTTTGCCTTTTCCATTTTTGGCTGCTCTAGCTGAGACTTGTCCAAGGTAAACTTGATCGCTGCCGTAGCTGCTTGAGAGCGTAGGTAGTACATGCCTGTCTTTAGTCCTTTCTTCCATGCATAGAAGTGCATGGAGGTAAGCTTGCCAAAGTTTGGATCCTGCATGAAGATGTTCATACTTTGAGACTGGCAAATGTAGGCGCCACGATCTGCAGACATATCAATGATGATTTTCTGAGAGATCTCCCAAACGGTCTTGTATAGATCCTTAATGTTTTGTGGAATTCCAGGAACTGACAGAACGGATCCGTTGGTGGAGATGAGGCGATTTCTCATGGTGTCATTCCACAATCCTAAGTCAATCAAGTCTTTCATCAAGTGCTTGTTGACCACGATGA
>JBIIGH010000010.1:0-22987 GCA_044236565.1 Algoriphagus sp.
CACTTCCAACACTTCAGAACTTAGATCACCTTTGGTTCGCAAGATGCTCGCCCGCTGGGTGTAAGCATCTCCTTTGAGGCCATCTGCATTTTTGATGAGCTGGGTCAGGGTAAGCCCTTCAGTTAAGGCAAATGTTCCAGGTCTGAAGACAGCGCCTTTGATTTGAATTCGGTTGCTAAAGCGATCTAAAACTCTGCCTACAGCGATTTCATCTCCTCCTTTGAGGGTGAATAGTCCAAGTTGGTTGCCGAACACATCAGAGATGGAACGCTGATTTCCAGTGATGCGCGAGACGGAAATGCGATCCTTGAAGGCTAGGTCAGTAAATCCCCCAGCATAGCGAATTAGATCGTCTAGGGTGTCCTCAGGGGTCACTTCAAAAATCAAGGGGCGTTTTACTTCGCCAATCACGTTGACGCGAGCGAGGTAGGGGTTGACTAAGATGACGTCTTGGTCTTGAAGTTGCACGTCCAAATTTGCCGTTCCATTCATGAGTAGATCATACACATCAATTTCGGCGATTTTTTTATTTTTCCGAATCAACTGGATCGCACGCAGGGTTCCATTATCGGAAGGGCCTCCCGCGGCATAGAGCGCGTTGAAAACGGTCGAAAAGGCACTTAAAGTGAAGGTTCCTGGTAGGCGCACTTCATTCAAAATGTGGACCTTGATCGTTTTGACATTGCCCAAGGTGACTTGCAAAAAGGTTTGTGGATTAGCTCCAGAAAGGCCGGTATAAAAAGAGGCTACCCTGTTTTTAATGATCCCTTCTGCGGCTTCAATGGTTTTGCCAGAGACTGCAATCAACCCGATATTATCCAATAAAATTGAACCTTCGGGGTTGACGGTAGCTTCATAGTATTTTTCGGATTGTCCATAGATATCCACATAGATCAGGTCTCCAGGACCAAGAATGTAGTTTTTGGGAGTAGCCTGATTAAGGCTGGGCTCAAAGCTTAGTTTTCGATTCTTTTGAAAAAACAACTTACTCCCAAAAAGCAAGGAGTCTGCTTCTTCTTCTTCCATCAACTCCTGCGTTTCCATCAGGCCTTGGGTGATGGCGTTGAGGTCAATTTGCTCTCGGGCAGATCTTTTGGAGGCATTTGTGGATCTGGACTTACTGGATCCCACACTCAATCCTTCAATTCTGCTGCGAAGCTTTTCCACTTCGCCCGAAGGCATGCCCCGCATTTGGGCCATCATCAAGAAATCCGTGCTACTTAGTCCAGCATCTTGCGCCCGCTTGACGAGTTCTTCGATTTGATCGTCACTGAGTTGATCTACCCGTATGGTGTTTAGATCGATATTTTGCTGCGCAAAAACGAAAGTTGGAGCAAAAGCCCAGAAGCAAAGCAGCACTAAAAAGTAGGTAAATTTTTGAATAGACTTCATTGTGAAATGGAAATTCCGAAGGGTGTAGAAGAATCTAATGGATAAAAATCCGTTTAATTCTTAATTATACCAAATCTATTCACAGATTTGACGGAAAGAGGAGTCGTTTTGTGGGCTCATTTCAAATCAGTTACGCCGGATTTTGGAAGAAAATTAATGACCCAAACCGAGGCGTATCGGTCCATATAGATTTGCATTGGTTTCTTTAACTTGCCAAAAATTTCATGCATGCGTAGTCAGCTTCTAATTCTTCCGATTCTCCTCCTTCTTTTTTCCTGTAAGCCTTCAGATACGACCTGTACTTTGGATGAGGAACGAATGGTCGGACGAGAAGCACTGGATATTCATCGTTTGGAACAGGAGTTTTTCGCCGCCACAACTGCCGATGAGCTTCGATTTCTGCTTGAAAAATACCCAGAAATAGCAAATAAGGTGATGGAACGGGACACTTACCCCAATGCGGATTCCTTGGCGCAGGAACTCCTTCGTGCAAATCAAGACTCTGCGTTTCAAGCCTTGAATGCCGCAGTGGCCAAAGAATTTGCAGATATAGCTGACATCAAAGGGGAGTTGGAACAGGCATTTGCCTATTTGAAGAGTTATTACCCCAATTTTAAAGCTCCCAAAGTCTATACCTACGTCTCAGGATTCGGCATAGATCTTCTGGTAGAAGAAAACATGTTAGTGATTGGATTGGATTATTTTTTACCGAAAGACCATGCCTTCCAGCCGGATTTGCCCAAGTACATTGCCGACCGATACGAACGAAAATACCTCGTTCCCATGATCGTGTTGGCGATGTCCTCGCGCTACAATGAAATTGACCCCAAAGACAACACGCTCTTGGCGGAAATGATCTACTACGGAAAGGCCTACCATTTTGTCAAATCCATCCTTCCCTGTACTTCGGATCAATACCTAATTGGGTACACGCCCGAGCAAATTCAAGCCTGCTGGGACAATGAGGATGTCATTTGGGCGCATTTTATTGAAAATGAACTCTTGTTTGAGACCAATCCTTTCGAAATCAGAAAGTACATTGGAGAGGCCCCTAGTACAGATGCGATCAGCCCCGATGCCCCCGGTCGAATTGGACGTTGGATTGGCTGGAACATTGTGGAGGAGTATGCAGTCCACCAGGATCTTTCCCTACCCGAACTGATGCGGGAAGCTGATGCTAAAAAGCTATTCAAAGACTCGGGGTACCGACCACGAGCTGAACAATAACCTAGGGTTGCGGAGCAAAAGTGGGGATGAATTCGTATTCCTCTTCCTTAGGCCTTCTCCCCATTTTTCTGCGTTTTTTCGAAGAATTTGCAGAGGTGTGTGATGGCACAGGAACTGCATTTGGGGCTTCTTGCCAAGCAGGTGTATCTGCCATGAAGAATTAGCCAGTGGTGTGCCTTGTGGATGTGCTCCTTGGGGAGGTGTTTGACCAATTGCTTCTCGACTTCCAAGGGGGTTTTGGCGGTCAGCGGAACTAGCCCAAGTCGTCTTGATACGCGGTACACGTGTGTATCCACCGCCATATTGGGTTGCTGCCAGATCACGGAGGTGATTACATTGGCTGTTTTTCTGCCCACACCCGGCAGTTTAACCAGTTCATCCACAGTAGAAGGGATTTCTCCACCAAAGTCAGCCAGCAGCATTTTTCCAAGTCCGATCAGGTGCTTGGTTTTGTTATTGGGGTAGGAGACCGTCCGGATGTAGGGAAAAAGTTCATCAAAGTCCGTAGCTGCAAGATGTGCTGCCGTTGGAAAGTGCTTGAAAAGTTCTCGCGTCACGATGTTGACTCGCTTGTCCGTGCATTGGGCGGATAGAACCACAGCTACCAACAGTTGGAAAGGATTGTCGTATGCCAGTTCCGTCTCTGCCACGGGCATGTTTTCGGAAAAATGCTGGATAAAGGCTTCGTATCGCTGTTTTTTAAGCATGTTGGCGGTGGTTGACTAGACTTCTAAGTTAGCAAGAGCGGTCTTTTCAGTGGCTTTACGTAAAGAATTAATTTTTAAAATGAGGTTTTTTGACAGCAGAATCAGTTTCGAATTCGCCATTCTTTGGGATAATAGTTGTTTACCCGCTTACCCAAATTCTTGATCCAGCCCAATGGTAGTTTTTGATAGGTAAGTAGTACCCAGCCAAGGGGGAGATTGGAAAATGACTGCTCTTTTTTCCGAAGAAAATCCAAGGCTTCTTCCGCATAGAGCTCCTGCTGAGGAAACCCAATCTTAGGAAGGGTAGACAGTGCCCATTCGTGACTTGGAATCCATTCCTTCCCCTGTTTTTTGCCGAGCTCTACGCCAAAATACCGGACACTCAGCACCTGGGCTAATTTTTCTACCGCTCGCGCATAGCTCCCATTTATTCGGAAGTAAGCCTCCTGCAAGAGGTAAAATTTCCCGGACCCATCCCCTCCTACTTCTTGTTCGAGTACTGCGGACTCCTTTTCTCCCAGACGCTTGAGGCTGTGGTGTTTGAATTCTTTGGTTGCTGGAGCCTCTTGTGCGTAGGCACCCTCTGGTCTTCGCAATACCGTAATGAAAAACCCTTCTCCCGCTACCTTGTGTGGAAAAAAACGGTACCCAAAAAAGGGGCCTTCTTCGGTACTAAGCTCCGTTTCCACGATGCCCCAACTGGGATCTAAGGGAATTCGTATGGGTTCAAAGGCAAATTCTTCGGTTAAAAAGCGAAGGATCTCTTCATTTTCTTTTTCATTGAAGGTGCAGGTGGAATAGAGCAAGTAACCTCCTCCCTTGACCAATTCTCCGGCCTTGTCCACAATGCGTTTTTGTCGGGCCGAACACAAGTTTACGTGATCCGGTGACCATTCGGCTCTAGCTTGTGGATCCTTGCGAAACATGCCTTCTCCAGAACAAGGAGCATCCACCAAGACGAGGTCAAAAAAACCCTCCAAAGGGCTGAAATGCTCTGGATCATTGTTGGTTACTACCGTGTTGCCAAGTCCCCACTTGATCACATTTTCTTTTAAAATTTGAGCACGTGCTGCAATCACTTCATTTGCTACAAGCAAACCTTCTTCTCCCAAATAGCTGGAGAGCAAGGTGCTTTTTCCTCCTGGGGCGGCCGCTAGATCCAGGTAGACTCCCTTGGGAATCTGCTGGGATTCGAGAATATGCGAAATGAACATGGAAGAAGCCTCCTGTACATAGTAAGCCCCTGCATGAAAGCTTGGATCTCCTGTGAAACTTGGTCTTTCCTCCAAAAAATAGCCGTCTTGCGCCCAGGGAATGGGCCGCTTCGAAAAGGAGATGTCCGCTGGTTTCATCCGGTTGACCCGGATGGAGGTTTGCGTAGGCCGCTCCAAGCCTTCCTTAAATAGGGCAAACTCTGCAGGCCCGAGTAGCGCCTGCATTTGCGATTCAAAAGCCTCGGGAAGTTGATTTTCGGCCATCTGACAAATATAGGGAATCTAGAATCGGTCTTGGATGGACTGCGCTAAATTCGATTCTTATCCCCTGAATTTAGAAATTAGGAATCGTCTTCCTCCTCTTCAAAATCATCGTCATCACCTTCACCCATTTCAAACATGGAGCTGAAAAGGTCCTTAAACTGTAGCCCGGTGTCGAGCATTTTTTTGCTGAGTTGTGAATATTCCGCCAATCCATGGAGCGCAAACTCCATAAAGAATTCCTTTTCTTTTTCGGGAACGGATTCAACCAATTGGGTCACTACTTCCTCCAATCCAGGGACGCCATGCAGGCCGCTTTTGTAGGCCTTGTCGCTGAGGTCACTCAAAAGGTCCAGCTCATTGCCTTCTCCAAACCAGGCCAATGGAATCACATAAGGATTGCCGGCCTTTTCTTTTTTCTTTTGCTCGGGTGATGGGAAATACTCCACAAATTGACTGCGTATCGCTTTTCCGATCAGGTTATAGGCCACCAATCCAGCACCTTCCTGTTCTCCTTCGTAGACGAGCTCCACCTTTCCGGTAATGGCCGGGATAACTCCAATCAAATCTGATATCCGAATGATCGTAGTGGATTCATTGTTTCGATACATCCGTCTCTCAGCGGCGGAAATCAAATTTTCGTAAGCAGAAATGGTCAAGCGAGCAGACACCCCGCTTTTTTCATCCACAAACTCGGAATGACGTGCTTCGACCGCAATCTGTTCGATCAGGTCTTTCATCAATTCCGGCACATGAATGTGTGCGACGGGCTTTCCTTCAAGCCGAGCTTCCTGTCCTGTGATTTTTTTGCCGATGGCAATGGACTTGGGGTAGTGCGTGATGATTTGGCTTTCAATTCGGTCCTTGAGCGGCGTCACGATGCTACCCCGGTTGGTGTAGTCCTCTGGGTTGGCCGTGAAGATAAACTGGATGTCCAAGGGCAATCGCAATTTAAACCCACGAATCTGGATATCCCCTTCTTGCAAAATATTGAAAAGTGCTACCTGAATTCGTGCTTGGAGATCGGGCAGTTCGTTGATCACAAAAATACAGCGGTGGGATCGGGGAACTAAACCATAGTGAATTACCCGCTCATCGTTATAATTTAATTTGAGTGTGGCGGCTTTGATTGGGTCTACATCGCCAATCAAGTCTGCTACGGATACATCTGGCGTCGCTAATTTTTCTGCATAGCGCTCGGATCGTGGCAACCAGGAAATAAGGCAGTCGTCGCCTTTTTCTTCAATCAAGTTTTTGGCAAAAGTGGAAAGAGGAAGCAGAGGATCTTCATTGAGTTCCGAACCAAAAAGAACGGGCACATATTCGTCCAAAAGGAGCGTCATCATCCGTGCAATTCGGGTTTTGGCCTGTCCACGAAGTCCAAGCAAGTTGATGTTGTGTCGGGAAAGAATCGCCCGTTCAATGTCGGGAATGACGGTGTCTTCGTATCCCCAAACGCCCTCAAATACGTTTTCCTTTGCCTTGATCTTCTCGATTAGGTTCGTCCGAAGTTCCTCCTTGATGGACTTCGGGCTGTAGCCTGAAGCCTTCAGTTGGCCAAGGGTCTTGATTTGAAGGAGCTGCTCTCCTTTAAGTTGTGCGTAATCCATGCTAAAAGCGTTTGGTTCGGTTTCTTCTGTAATCCTCAAAAATTAAATTTCCTAGCCCTTTCAAGCTGCTGTAATACGCATTGCCATTGTTGACTTGCGTAAATTCTTTGACAAACTCCTTGAGGTAAGGGTCTGAGGCAATCATAAAGGTGGTGACTGGTATTTTTAGCTTCCGACATTGGGCTGCGAGCTTGAGCGTTTCTGCCAAAATCTTGCTGTCGATGCCAAAGGCATTTTTGTAGTACTTGATGCCCACTTTCAAGCAAGTAGGCTTGCCATCGGTGATCATGAAAATCTGCTTGTTTGGGTTTTTTCTTCTACGCAATAAATCCATGGCGAGCTCCAATCCTGCCACTGTATTCGTGTGGTAGGGACCCACTTGCAGATAAGGCAAATCTTTGATTTCGATCTGCCAGGCATCGTTTCCAAAGACAATGATGTCCAAGGTGTCTTTGGGGTATCGGGTTTTGATTAGTTCGGCCAAGGCCATCGCCACCTTCTTTGCTGGGGTAATGCGGTCCTCTCCATACAAGATCATGGAGTGGGAAATGTCAATCATCAACACCGTGGAGGTTTGGGTGCGCTGCTCATTTTCCACCACCTCCAAGTCATCCTCAGTCAATAGAAAATCGCCGCCAATTCCTCGGTTTGCTTGTGCATTTCGCAACGAATCGGTCAGTGCGATTTGATCCAGGTTGTCACCAAATTCATAAGCGCGACGTTCGGATCCTTGTTCTTCCCCAGGCCCTGAGATTTGGGTGCGGTGCTGCCCGGACTTGCTCTTTTTCAGTTTTCCGAAAATCTCCTCCAAAGCACTTTTTCGGATGGTTTGCTCTGCTTTACCCGTGATTTCAAATTTCCCTTGCTGGTTCTCTTCGCTGAGGTATCCTTTCGATTTAAGGTCTTCAATGAAGTTGCCGATGCCATAGTCGGGACTGGTTAGCTGGTAGCGTTTGTCCAAGTTGGTCAACCAGCTCAGCGCTTCGGAGACATCTCCCCCAGTCATGGTGACGAGCTGCAAAAAAATATCCAATAGGCTATCGAACCGATTCTTTTCTGGATCGAGCGTGGGGATAAATTTTGTAAATCGGAACCCTTTCATAGACAGCAATTGGGTAAACAAGTTTCCCAAAAATAGGGATGACTTGCATCTGCGTTAGTACAACACGCAATTGGGTCAAGGAGTTTTGCTGTTGGAAAAAATTTAGGCAAAAAACAGGTTCTTTCTCTAGAAGCAGGACTCGGAATTCATCCCTCCCGCGATTCTGTTGGGAGGAACTCTGGAATTAAATCGTAGCTGCGTGCATTTTTATCTAACAAAAAAAGAGGAAATCTCCCTATTTTCGACTCGAGATGACTGCTGCCGACCGACACGCCCAATGGATCAAATCCACAGCCAAGCGCTTGGGCTTTGACTTTTGCGGAATCGCAAAAGCAGATTTTTTGGCCGAAGAAGCACCCAAACTGGAAGAATGGTTGCGCCGAGACTACCAAGGCCGCATGGGCTACCTCGCCAATCATTTTGACAAGCGACTCGATCCACGAAAACTGGTGGAAGGAGCGAAGACGGTCGTGTCCTTGGTGTACAATTACTACCCAGAACAAGCCCTCCCAGAAGGAGATGCCGGCATCAAATTGGCCAAGTATGCCTATGGGAAGGATTACCATGACGTAATTCAGGAAAAGCTTCGGGAGTTTTTGACCTGCCTTTGCGAGGAGATTGGGGAAATCAATGGGCGAAGTTTTGTGGATTCTGCACCGATACTTGAGCGACAATGGGCCCAGCGAGCTGGTTTAGGCTGGATCGGTAAAAATAGCCTCCTCTTAAATCGCTCCATGGGAAGTTTCTTCTTTTTGGCCGAGCTGGTGATTGATCTAGAGGCAACTCCAGATCTTCCCATCGCCAAAGACTATTGTGGCACTTGCACAGCTTGCATGGATGCCTGCCCTACGGAGGCGATCGTGGCACCGGGCGTAGTGGACGGCTCCCGCTGCATTTCCTACCTCACAATCGAGCTGAAGGACGCCATCCCCAATACCTTTGCAGGGAAGATGGACAATTGGGTGTTTGGCTGTGATGTTTGTCAGGACGTCTGCCCTTGGAATCGTTTTTCAACACCGCATCAGGAGCCCGCTTTTAGTCCTTCTTCGGACTTGGAAGCCTTGGCAGCACAGGATTGGAAAGAACTCACAGAAGAAACCTTCAAACGGGTCTTTACCGGTTCGGCCGTCACCCGCACCAAGCTGAAAGGGATCACCCGCAACCTGGAATTTTTATCTCTGGATAAGCCTGCTGACTAAGAAATTAGTCAAAACGACCCCTGAATTTTCCTGATTTTTGCTCACATCTGAATAAGAAGCTCACTTATTCGCCTTGGTGGAGTACTTCTTGCTTTTGCTTCAGCAGGGTTTGGCTTTTATTTCCTTTTGGTGCAAAAATGCCCGTTTTCACACCTCAATTTCGCAACCTTTTCTCCCCAATTTTGGTTTCTATTGTACTATATTTGCGGCATGAATAAGAACGTTTTATTGATGATTTTAGATGGTTGGGGATTAGCTACCAACCCTGCGGTTTCTGCCATCGACAAGGCCAACACCCCTTTTGTGGACAGCTTATTCAAGACTTATCCACATTCCAAGCTGGAGGCTTCAGGCCTTGCAGTAGGATTGCCTGAAGGTCAAATGGGCAATTCGGAAGTGGGGCACATGAACATTGGAGCGGGAAGGGTCGTCTACCAAGACTTGGTAAAAATCAATCTGGCGGTTCAGCAAGGCGAACTACTCACCCATCCTGTGTTAAGCGCGGCCTTTGCTAGAGCCAAAGCAGGAAATAAAAAAGTGCATTTTTTGGGATTGGTATCAGATGGAGGCGTGCATGCACACATCGAGCACCTCAAAGGCTTGTGTGACGCTGCCAAACACCATGGGATGGAAGATGTGTTTATCCATGCCTTTACCGATGGTCGTGACACGGACCCCAAAGGCGGATTGGGATATTTAGAAGATGTACAAAACCATTTACAGCATTCAGTAGGGAAAATTGCTTCGGTGATTGGGCGTTACTATGCCATGGATCGGGACAACCGTTGGGAGCGTGTAAAGCTTGCCTACGACGCCATGGTGTATGGTGAAGGGGAAAAATCGAAAGACATCCTTGCTTCCATTAAGAAGTCCTACAGCAACAATGTCACGGACGAATTTATCCGTCCCATCATTCAGGTGGGCACGGACAACAAGCCTTTAGCTACGATTCAAGAAGGGGACATAGTCCTCTGTTTCAATTTCCGAACCGATCGCGGAAGAGAGATCACACAAGCGCTCAGCCAGCGCGATTTTCCAGATTTCAACATGAAAAAGTTGGGCTTGGATTACTTGACCCTCACGACTTATGACGAGACTTTTACAGGGGTGCAAGTCTTGTTTGAAAAGGATAAGCTCAACAATACCCTTGGGGAGGTTTTGGAAAAGACAGGGAAGAAACAAATCCGCATTGCGGAAACGGAGAAATACCCGCACGTGACCTTTTTCTTCTCCGGAGGGAGAGAAAAAGAGTTTGTAGGCGAAAGCAGAATACTTTGCCCCTCGCCTAAGGTCGCTACCTACGACTTGCAGCCTGAAATGAGTGCAGGAGAAATTGCCTCAAAAATCACCAAAGAACTGGAAAAGAAAAGTGCAGAGTTTATCTGTCTTAATTTTGCAAATGCGGATATGGTGGGCCATACGGGAGATTTTGACGCAGCGGTCAAAGCCTGTGAAGCAGTAGATGCTTCGGCCGAAAAAGTGGTCAAGGCGGCCATCGCCAATGACTATACCGTGCTGGTGATTGCTGATCATGGCAACTCGGATGTGATGATTAATGAGGACGGTTCACCAAACACGGCGCATACCACCAACTTGGTGCCTTTCATTGTGGTGGACAAACATCGGTTTACGGTGAAAGACGGAAAATTAGGTGATTTAGCGCCTACGATCCTTCAGTTGATGGGGGTAGGTATTCCAGAAGAAATGACGGGAAACATACTATTAGAATCATGAAACTAACTCGCTACTTCGCAGTATTGCTTTTTGCGGTTGTTATTGGGTGTTCTCCGAATAAGGAGGAGCCAAACATGGAGAAGCTTCCTTACTTTGATTTGAAAAGTTTTATCAACCTAGAACTAAGTAAAATCGAAGGGGATTCAGTGTTGAAAACCTCAGAAATTAACGGGGAAGAACAAGTCGTCGATTTGAACTATACTTCCAAAGAATGGAAAGAGGAGTTTGCTGCGTTTTACGAAGCAGATATCAATGTTCCTTCGCTTGCAAGTTCCTATTCCACCCGAACCACGCCGGATCAACTTATTCATGAGTTACTCCCCGAGTCAAAAGGGAAGGTGAAAGACATAACCATACGCTACGTGCAGAATTACCCTGCTTGGGTCATGTTTAAGATCAAAGACGAAAATCTATTTTATTCTAGCACCACCTTGGGGGAGCTTTTCATGAACCAGGCTACAGGAAAAATAGATCATTATAAACTGGAGACTACTCAGAAAGTCCTATTTCTTTCGCCAACCCACATTAAAATCTCAGGGTTTATCCACTAAAAAAATGAGGCCCCGCACTTTTGTGGGGCCTCATTTTTTGAACAGCCGCGTTAACTTTTCAACTGAACACCCTCAATTTTTTAAAATAGGAAATTCTATTTCGCAAATAGTGGAGGGCGCTTGGCTTGCCAATCGGAGTTTTCCTGAATCAAACGCCCTACCATGATCAATTTTTCTTCTTCAAAGAGGTTGGACAATAAGGTAATGGATGTTGGACTGCCATTCGCGCCAAATCCATTGGGAAGGCACAAGGCTGGATGACCCGTTAGGTTGGTGATCTGAAGCTGCTGCCCTGCAAAGGATGGTGTAATGATGACATCGTATTCTTTCATTAAGGCATGCATTTCTTCAATCAATACACTTCGCTGACGGCTCATTTGGATGTATTCCACGGCAGGGATAAATCGCGCCGCTCGGAATACATTTGGCCATGCACTTTTGTGTTGCGCTACAAGCTGGTCGTCTAGGCCTAGGCGGGTAAGGTCATCGAATGCAGCGGCGCCTTCCACCAATAGCATGGATACCAATGGTGCAGCATTGATGCTTGTTTTCAGTTCTACCGGGTGGAGGGTCATCCCTTGGTTTTTCAAGAGTTCTAGGACGGCACGGTCATTTTCGATACCCGCCCGATTTCCTTCAAAAAAGGAACTGAAATAGCCGATTTTTAATTTTTTAACATCCTTTTTCGCTGAATAATTGAATGCTGCAGGAATGCTGGAGGGATCCTTGGTGTCGCTTCCATTCAAGACAGCTAGTACAATCGCATTGTCCAATGCAGATCGGGAAATAGGTCCAACTTTGTCCATAGACCAGCTGAGGGCCATGGCGCCATGTCTACTGATTCGTCCAAAGGTGGGACGAAGCCCTGTCACCCCGTTTCGAGTGGAGGGAGATACAATGGAACCTAGGGTCTCTGTGCCGATGGCAAAAGGAACTAATCCAGCGCTCACCGCAGAAGCAGATCCTGCCGAGGATCCACTTGATCCTTGTTTCAGATTCCAGGGATTTTTAGTTACTCCTCCAAACCAGACATCGCCCATAGCCAAGGCACCAAGTGTAAATTTCCCAACGAGCACCCCACCCGCTTGTTCCAATTTGGTGACGATGGTGGCGGTTTCATTGATTACTTGGTCCTTGTAAGGGTCAGCACCCCAGGTGGTTTTTGTACCTGGTACGGCAAATAAATCCTTGATGCCGTAAGGAATTCCATGGAGTGGACCACGGTATTTGCCTGCAGC
Source organism: Algoriphagus sp. (assembly GCA_044236565.1). Taxonomy (GTDB): domain Bacteria; phylum Bacteroidota; class Bacteroidia; order Cytophagales; family Cyclobacteriaceae; genus Algoriphagus. Next base: position 12,236 of record JBIIGH010000010.1, read on the forward strand.
GAGTTCTTTGTCAAGAGCTCTTGCTTGGGTAAGGGCCTCCTCTTCTAGGAGGGTCACGAGGCAGGCGAGGGTATCGGAATGAGTTTTGATTCGTTGCAGGTAAAGTTGCGTCAGTCGCTCTGAAGTCACTTGACGTGATTTGATCAATACGGCAAGCTGGTGAACAGGCATAAACGCCAGATCCACATCCGAAGTAGGGAGCGCTACTTTGGCGGGCAGCCCCCAATCGAAAGCAGCTTGTTCCTGGCTTGGATAAAACCCTTGTGGGAGGGGATTGAACAACAATGCGGGCCCAACGGAATTGTCGAGGGTTGTTTTGCGCATCAGCTCAAAATTGGTTCGATGGGTGGTCAAGGTGCCAATCATGCTGTCCTTTTCTTGTGGGGCAAAGGAAAGGCCGATCAAATCAGCCGCCCCATCAATGGAAAGGGGAGTGATTTCTCCGCTGTTTCTGCCGATGCCAAAGCCCAAAGCCGAGAAAATCGCTGCGCCAAGAAAAAGAAAAGCGAAGGAAGGGAGATTGTTTTTTCGATTCATTAGATAGTTTTGTATACACCTCAAACTTGTTTCACCTCAAGGTGTTCATTTCGCATTACAAAATCAACCCTTCCATGGATCAAGCTTCAAATTTTCCCAAGTTCCCGATGCATTACCGAGGCCTACTGTTGTTGGCTGGCATGTATACGATCGCTTGGTCCGCCTTCTATGTTTATTTTGGGGAGACGGTTGTCAGCTGGATGGCAATGGGGATTGTTCCTTCAAGTGCCCTTCCTAGCTACTTTTTTGGGGTTTTTGGGATGGTGGTAGGTCTGGTGATTTTTTTTGCTGCCTTTTATCCGGTTTCCTGGGTCTGGTTGATTTTGATTGGTATCTCAGGCAAAATCATTTTGGCAGCCTGGTTTACCTTGGGCTTTGTACCCGAACTAGGCTGGAATAAGCGCAGTATTTTTCATTTGGTAGGGAACGAACTCCTCTGGTTGATTCCCTTAACCCTTATTTTTCTGCGAAGCCTTCAAGTAAAAAATTACCTAAAGGAGATAGAGAAAGAAGATTGACTTAGCTTGTCAGAATTTGTAAATCACTGCGCAGACTTGACCGGATTCGCCTGCGGAAAAGTTGTATCTTAGTAAGTCGGATTATTTCCCCCAACCTATTGTTCGAATGTCACAAACTCAAGCTCATAAACTTTTTCTTTTGGATGCCATGGCCCTCATTTATAGGGCTCATTTTGCCTTTAGTAAAAACCCAAGGATCAACTCCAAAGGACTAAATACTGGGGTCATGCTTGGGTTTACCAATACGCTTTTGGAGGTTTTGGAAAAAGAAAAACCCAGCCACATCGCCGTGGCATTTGATACCAAGGCTCCCACGTTTCGGCATATACAATATACGCCCTACAAGGCCAATCGACTGGAGCAGCCGGAGGACATTACCGTGTCTATTCCTTGGGTTAAAGAGATCATTCGCGCCTTTAATATCCCTGTTTTGGAACTGGATGGATTTGAGGCGGACGACGTAATCGGCACCATTGCAAAAAAAGCAGAAAAGGAACTGTTTACGGTGTACATGATGACCCCGGACAAGGACTATGGGCAATTGGTTGATGACCATATTTTTCTCTACAAGCCCGCCTTTATGGGCAATGGAGTGGATGTGATGGGACCCAAGCAAATTTGTGAAAAGTGGGACATTGAACACGTCGATCAGGTACGCGATATCCTCGGCTTGATGGGTGATGCGGTGGATAACATTCCTGGTATTCCTGGCATTGGGGAGAAAACAGCCGTTAAGCTCCTCAAGGAGTTTGGTACCGTAGAGGGAGTGGTAGCGAATGCCGATCAGCTCAAAGGAAAGCAACGAGAAAATGTGGAAAACTTTGGACCCCAAGGCATACTATCCAAAGAACTGGCCACCATCAAGATCGATGTGCCAGTAGATTTTGACGAGGTTGCCCTTCGGGTTGAAGGCATTGACGAAGAGAAATTGCGGGCAATTTTTTCGGAACTGGAGTTCCGCACCTTAGCCAATCGATTATTTAAAGAGGGTCCTAAAAAAGCGGCTGCAGCAGCTCCTGCTCCCGCGCAGATGGATCTTTTTGGGGCTCCTGCTCCTAGAACCAACAGCTTTGTAGCCGAAGAGGAGCAAGAAGAAGAAGTTTCCATTTCGGAACCCATTGTTCTGGACACCATTCATAGCAATGCCCACAATTACCACAAAATCAAAGGTAAGGCAGCCATTCAGGAGCTGGTGGAGTATTTGCTTTTGCAAAAAGAGATTTGTTTTGACACGGAAACGACCAGTTTGGACGCCATGAACGCCGAGTTGGTGGGCCTTTCTTTCTCCTATGTGGAAGGGGAAGCGTATTATATTCCGCTGGAGGCAGATCAAAACGAAGCCAAAGAAGTGTTGGAATTGCTTCGTCCAGTATTCGAAAATGAGTCCATTCTCAAAATCGGCCAAAACATCAAATACGACTTGCTCGTCCTCAAAAACTACGGGATAGAAGTCAAAGGAACGCTATACGACACCCTCTTGGCGCATTACCTCATCGAACCTGAAGGCAAGCACGGCATGGACTGGCTCGCTCAGCAATACCTACAGTACAAGCCTGTATCGATTACCGAACTGATCGGAAAAAAGGGCAAAGGCCAGGGAAATATGCGGGATGTAGACGAGGATGAGGTGACGGCCTATGCATCCGAAGATGCGGACATTACGCTGAGACTAAAAGGAAAACTGGACCCAATCTTACTTTCCAATGGTTTGAAAAAGCTCGTGGAAGAGGTAGAAAACCCGCTGATCCCGGTGTTGACGGACATGGAGTTTGAAGGAGTTCGGATCGATACGGGGAGCTTGGCAGAGCTGTCGGTATCCTTGGAACAAGAAAGCAAGGAGATCGAAAAGCGTGTCTACGAATTGGCAGGAGTACGGTTTAATTTGGCTTCGCCCAAGCAGCTTGGTGAAGTACTTTTTGAAAAACTCAAGCTGGACCCTAAAGCCAAAAAAACCAAGACTGGGCAGTATGCTACAGGCGAAGAGATCTTGAGTAAGATGGCCGATGAACATGAAATCGCACAGGCCATTCTCGAGCATCGACAAATGGTCAAGCTGAAGTCTACTTATGTGGACGCGCTGCCTACGATGATCAATTCCAAGACCGGAAGAATTCACACCACCTACAACCAGTTTGTGGCAGCGACAGGGCGTCTCTCTTCGATCAACCCCAACTTGCAAAATATCCCAATTCGTACTGCTCGAGGAAGAGAAATCCGAAAGGCATTTGTGCCTCGAGACGAGAATTACGTCTTGCTTTCTGCCGATTATTCCCAGATTGAACTGCGCTTGATGGCGGCATTTTCGCAGGATGAGTCCATGCTGGAAGCCTTCCGAACTGGACGTGATATCCACGCCACCACGGCTGCCAAAATCTTCAAGGTTCCCTTGGATGAGGTGACGACTGACATGCGAAGAAAGGCCAAAACAGCCAATTTCGGAATCATCTATGGCATCTCTGCCTTTGGTCTGGCCCAGCGCCTATCCATTCCTCGCGGAGAAGCAAAGGAGATCATCGATGCCTATTTCACCGAGTTTCCTGCGGTCAAGCAGTACATGGATGGAGCCATTGAAAAGGCACGAACGCAAGAATACGTGGAAACCATTCTTGGCCGCCGGCGCTACCTGCGTGACATCAATAGCCGCAACATGACCATGCGCGGTTTTGCAGAGCGAAATGCGATCAATGCTCCACTTCAAGGATCAGCTGCAGATCTCATCAAAGTGGCCATGATTCATGTGCAGGCTTGGATGAAATCCAAAAACCTGAAATCGAAACTCATTCTCCAAGTGCACGATGAACTCGTGTTTGATGCACACAAAGACGAAGTGGAGTTACTCAAAAAAGAAATTCCTGGCTTGATGTCCAACGCCATTCCCCTCCCCGTACCGATCGAAGTGGAAGTCGGCGTAGGGACGGATTGGTTGCAAGCGCATTAAAGTAGTAAGTATCTAGTAGTAAGTATCAAGACATCGAAGGATGTACTAGGTACGAAGTACCAAGACTTGGGAGCCTGCTGAGGTCGGAGGCTAGTTATCACTTCAACATTCTTTAATCAGCGTTGGGTGTTCGATATTAATTTCAGCCCGTATTTCGTACCTCGTATTTTTCAAGAGGTCTTCGCTGTTACGCATTTAAATTTCTATGCTCACATTTTTTAAACTACTATGATAGAATTTGTAAGGTTAATAGCAGGGATTGGCACCCTACATACAAGGCTTCAATCGCATGCAGCAAATGCAGTAAATCAAGCTTTGACAATTCGAAATTGGCTAATTGGGTTTTACATTGTAGAATTTGAATTGTACGGCAAAAATAGGGCAACCTATGGCGAGTCACTTATCGATCAAATGGCCCAAAACTTAAACCACATAAAAGGATTAGATCGTCGATCGCTCTTTCGGTTTAGGACATTTTACATGCTCTATCCACAGGTTTTGGAATTCTTGAAAAGTGAATCAAACTCTTTCTTGCAGGTATTAGAAGGACTTGAGGGGATTGAAAAACTTGGAGTTGCTTTTCCAACTGAAGAAAGGGATGCAATAGTGGGGACACTGTCCCCACTATTGCAAACTGAATTTCAAATCCCGGGGGAGAAGTTGATTTCTAAACTATCCTATTCTCATTTGGAACTACTTTTGCCGATTGACAATCAAATTAAGCGCACTTTTTATGAATTGGAGGCAATCAAAGGAACATGGAGTATTCGAGAGTTGAAAAGGCAGATTGGTAGCCAACTTTTTGAGCGGTCTGGTGCGGTAAACTTTCCTAAAAAAACACTTTCTATGGAGATTATTTCTCCAAAAGAGCCAACAGACATAATCAAAAACATTTATGCATTCGATTTTCTCAATTTGAATCCAGTTGAATTGACCCAAGAATCTGATTTGGAGGAGGCACTGATTCATCATCTACAAGAATTTATTTTAGAGCTGGGGTACGGTTTTTGTTTTGAGTCACGACAAAGGAGAATTCTAATCGGAGAAAGGTATTACTTTGTAGATCTAGTATTTTATCACCGAATTTTAAAGTGTCATGTTTTAGTTGAATTAAAAATTGGTCAATTTGAGTACGGAGATCTCGGTCAGCTCAATACCTATGTTAATTTCTTTAAAGAAGAGATTCGCGAACCAACCGATAATTTGCCCATTGGAATTCTTTTGGTGGCAGGAAAGGATAAAGCATTGGTAAAATATGCCACTGGAGGCATGGATAAGAATCTCTTTATTCAAGAATATATGATTCAATTACCAGAAAAAGAAAAATTAGAAGGATACCTGTTGTCCGAATTAAAAAAGCTCAATTAATCAGTAAATGGCTAAAGTAAAAACCACCTTTTTCTGTCAAAACTGCGGAGCGCAGAGCCCTAAGTGGACCGGTAAGTGCCCTTCCTGTGGGGAGTGGAACACCTTTGTGGAGGAAATCATCCAAAAAGAAGAACCTGGAAAAGGAAGCTGGAAACCGCAAGGTACCGGACTCAAAAAGGCGAGCACACCCAAGAAAATTGATGAGGTCAACTACGAGGAGCAGCCCCGCTGGATCACTTCCGATCCGGAACTGGATCGGGTGCTGGGTGGAGGAATTGTCTCGGGTTCACTAGTGCTGATTGGCGGGGAACCCGGAATTGGGAAATCCACACTCATGCTTCAGATCGCCCTGACCCTAAAAGGCAAGAAAGTGCTTTACGTATCTGGGGAGGAAAGTGAAGCGCAAATCAAAATGCGTGCAGATCGAATGGCTGCCAAAAACCCAGATTGCTACGTGCTTTCTGAAACGAATACCCAGCAGATTTTTCAGCAAATTGAGGCGCTCAACCCGGACTTTTTGGTCATCGACTCTATCCAGACACTCCACAGTCAATACGTAGAATCTGCAGCTGGATCTGTTTCTCAGGTACGTGAATGCACGGCAGAACTGATGAAGTTTGCTAAGGAAACAGGCACCCCCGTGTTTCTGATCGGCCACATCACCAAAGATGGTTCCATTGCTGGACCAAAAGTGCTCGAACACATGGTGGACACCGTCTTGCAGTTTGAAGGGGATCGACACTTGACCTACCGCATCTTGCGAACTTCCAAAAACAGATTTGGTTCCACCCACGAACTCGGCATCTATGAAATGCGTGCAGAGGGACTGCGGGCCGTTTCCAACCCCTCGGAAATTCTCCTTACGCAGCGAGAAGAGGTGCTCAATGGGGTAGCTATCGGTGCGATGCTAGAGGGCAACCGTCCCCTGTTGATTGAGATTCAGTCCCTGGTGAGCCCGGCTACCTACGGTACACCCCAGCGAAGCAGTACGGGGCACGATGCCAAGCGCCTCAACATGCTTTTGGCGGTACTGGAAAAACGGGGAGGCATGCGACTCGGACAACAAGATGTGTTTTTGAATGTGGCAGGAGGTCTACGGGTGGATGATCCCGGACTAGACCTTGCCGTCTGCGCCTCACTGATTTCGAGTTACGAGGATACGCCCGTGTCGGAACAAATTTGCTTTGCTGGCGAGGTAGGCTTAGGAGGGGAAATTCGAGCCGTGTCCCGTATTGAAAACCGCATCGCCGAAGCGGAGAAGTTGGGATTCAAAAAAATAATGGTTTCCAAATATGCCGTCAAAGGCTTGGACTTAAGCAAGTTTAAAATTCAGATCATCCAAGTGAGCAAGCTGGAAGAGATGTATCAGTTGATTTTTTAATTGCGTAAAACTTAGGAGAGTTAAGGCCGCTGAAATTAAATCAACTCCCTGTAAAAGAGGTGTTTATAATAAATTTTTTTAACTAAAAAATGGAAAAGCAATTTTATCATGTCCTCCGTCTCATCAAGCGATCTCGCGAAAATGCCATAAGGGCTGTAAATGCGGAAATGATTGATTTATACTGGAATATAGGCGAATACATCACTAAGAAGATTGAAATTGCCGAATGGGGAGATTCTGTCGTGGCTGAATTAGCAGATTATATTAAAAAAAATGATCCAGAGATAAAGGGGTTTTCTGATAAGAATCTTTGGAGAATGAAGCAATTTTTTGAAACCTATAAAAACCACCCAAATCTCTCAACAGCGTTGAGAGAAATAAGCTGGTCCCACAACCTTGCTATTTTTTCAAGGTGTAAATCCAATGAGGAAAGAGCGTTTTATTTAAGAATAACTCATAAAGAAGGGTATACATTTCGAGAACTTGATCGGCAGATTTCTGCCAGCCTTTTTGAACGAACGATGATTGGAAATTCAAATCTTTCAAGTCAATTGAGAGGAAGTAATCAAGAGGTTTCAAATGCTTTCAAGGACAGTTATGTTTTCGAATTCTTAAATTTACCAGACTTTCCAGGTGAAATCGACTTGCAAAGAGGCCTGATTAAACAAATGAAAAACTTTATTCTAGAGCTGGGTAAGGAGTTTTTATTTATTGACGAAGAATACAAACTTCAAGTAGGAAACACAGACTTTTTTGTAGACTTACTTTTTTACCATCGGGGATTACAAGGCTTAATTGCCTTTGAACTGAAGGCAGATAAATTCAAGCCTGACCATTTAGGGCAACTGAATTTTTATTTAGAAGCACTAGATAGAGATGTAAAGAAAAAAAATGAAAACCCAAGTATTGGGATCTTGTTGTGTAGAGATAAAGACAGTGAGGTTGTAGAGTACGCATTAAGTAGAAGCTTATCCCCTACGATGGTTTCGGAGTATAAAACGCAGCTTCCTGACAAGAAATTATTGCAACAAAAATTAGCTCAATTATTTGCTTCAAAATCAGACTAAAAAAAGTTATTGGTCTTTCATGAAGCTCCTTACCACCAAGAATTCAAATTTTCAATTTCAAAAATTTTGCAGTTCTTGATGAACTGTTTTTTATTTCAAAAAATTTAAATCATTTTCTCCTTCCACTCGCCCAAATTGAAGCCTAATCCCACACCTAAAAATTGGCCCTTAGTATCAGGGCTTATCCTTCTGGTACTAGGTACAGGGCCCTTGGTTTTTGTCATGGTCGCTGCCAAGCTAGGTTTTGGAAATGATCCAAATCCAAACCCAGTTATTCATGGAATGCTTGCGGGACTCACTTTTTATCCTTCATTGGGTTTGGTAATCTGGGGACTCTATAGAAGAAGAACTAACAAAAAGAATTTCAAATAATTGGAAGCAGTTGAGCTTTGGCAAAATTCATTCTGTTTGTGCAACTTACAGACCCAAACCACCCGCCCATGAAAGCCCTTTTGACTATCGGACTCCTCGTACTATCGAATACATTTATGACCTTAGCCTGGTACGGACATTTGAAGTTTGCCGAATGGAAATGGTTTAGCAAACTTGGCCTGATTTCCGTCATTTTGATTAGCTGGGGGATAGCCTTGTTTGAATACCTATTCCAGGTTCCTGCCAATAAAATGGGGTATATCGGAAATGGAGGGCCCTTTTCATTGGTCCAACTCAAGGTGATTCAAGAAGTCATCACGTTACTTGTGTTTATGGGGTTCACGCTTGCTGTCTTCAAGACTGAGACATTCAAAATCAATCACTTGATTGGCGCAATTTTCTTGGTGCTGGCAGTTTATTTTATGTTTAAAAAATAATTCTTCTCATTACGCTTTATGTCCCCTACTAATCCAATCCCCGACCAATCCCTAGACCCCAAAGATTGGGAAGCCATGCGCGCACTTGGCCATCAGATGGTCGATGACCTCATTGACTATTGGGCAGGTATCCGTGAGCAAAAAATATGGAGACCAATCCCAGACGAGGTAAAACAGGTTTTTGATCTGCCTATTCCAGAACAGGGTCAGTCCCCGGAAGAAGTGTATCGGGAGTTTAAGGAATACATTTTCCCTTACAACAAGGGCAATGTGCACCCCCGCTTTTTTGCTTGGATCCAAGGAACGGGAACTCCCATGGGGACCTTTGGTGACTTACTTGCTTCAGGGATGAATCCCAACAACGCCATCGGCGAGCATTCGGCCATGTATGTGGATCGGCAAGTTGTGAATTGGTGCAAGCAGCTAATGAACTTCCCTTCTGAAGCATCCGGAATTCTCGTTAGCGGAGGTTCTATGGCCAATATTACGGCACTTACGGTTGCTAGAAATTCCTTTGGGGAAGAAAAAATTCGGCAAAGAGGACTTAAAGCGGCTTCAGCACAACTCTTGATTTACTGCTCTGTAGAAACGCACTCCTGCATTCAAAAGGCAGCAGAAATCATCGGACTTGGTACGGATGCCGTCCGAAAAATAGGGGTTAACGAACGGTTTGAACTGGATGTTACCCAGCTGAAAGCCCAGTTGGAAGCTGACCTGCAGGCAGGATTTCTCCCCTTCTGTTTGGTGGGTACAGCAGGCACCGTCAATACAGGTGCCATCGACCCGATGGAGGAGTTACTGGAAATTTCGAAAGCCTATGGGCTTTGGTTCCATGTGGATGGGGCCTATGGGGCCTTGGCCAAACTTGACCCGATCTACGCTCCTGCCTTGAAAGCGATTGAAGAAGCCGACAGTTTGGCTTTTGACCTACACAAATGGCTTTACGTTCCCTATGAAGTGGGCTGTACCCTGATTCGTGATGCAAAAAAACACCGAGATGCCTTTGCCATTACGCCCAATTACTTATTGCGGGAGGAGCGTGGCCTTGCGGGCGGCTTGGATTCCATCAACAACTATGGATTTGAGCTTTCGCGCGGTTTCAAAGCCTTGAAGGTATGGATGTCTCTCAAAGAGCACGGAAGAGCGAAGTATGCGTTTATGATTGCTCAAAATAACCGGCATGCAGCCTATTTGGCGGAATTGGTAACACAGCATCCCAATTTGGAATTGATGGCCCCAGTGTCCATGAGCATTACCTGCTTTCGGATGGTTTACCCAGGATTGGGGGAGGAAGAGCTTCGTGAACTTAACCGGGAAATTCTCCTTTGTCTTCAGGAGGAAGGGATTGCCTCGCCAAGCTCTACGATTTTACACGGAAGGTATACCTTGCGTGTAGCAAATGTCAACCAACGAACTCGCTCTGAAGACATGGAGTTGTTGGTACGGGAGGTGCTTCGTATTGGAATGCAAAAAATTGCACAAGATTAAGTCATTTTTGGCTCAATTTTCGTTAAGGTATTTTATACAACTTAACTCAACCAACTATGCGAAAAACGCTCTTTTTCACGATGATTTTAGCCGGCCTAGTCCTTGGCTCCATTTCTACACAGGCGCAGGAACTTGGCTTACGTTTTGGGCACATCAATGGCAACAATGTGGCTCTAGATGGGATTTTCTCCACAGGAGATTTTAGTCGAGTCCACGGGAATCTAAGCTTTGGACAGAAAGGACTTGGATTAGATGCCCTTTGGAATCCGATTTACGATGACATTGAAGATACTGATTTCAAGTGGTATGCGGGATTTGGTCCTTCGGTTTACCTTTCAGAAGATTTTAGACTTGGAGCGGCAGGTGAAGTAGGCGTTGAATATGCCTTTTCAGAAGTTCCCATTACCCTAGGACTAGATTTTAGACCCTACCTGTTTTTGGTGGAGGTCACTGAATTTAGAGCTGGCTTTGGATTCAATGCCCGGTGGAGATTGAACTAATCCTTCCCCTTTAGTTTTAAAACCCGCCCATTCCTAGGCGGGTTTTTTTGTCCCTTAAAATTCAACGATCAATCCAATTGTAGGCAGTAAAGTTCCAGCAGGATTCACGATGGATTTGAGTTGGTAGCGGCTTGGGTCTGTGGGAT
>JBIIGH010000134.1:0-6641 GCA_044236565.1 Algoriphagus sp.
CTGAGCCAGGATCAAACTCTCCATTGTATGTTGTCTATTTTATAAGTCAGTCCATAAGTAAATCATACTCATGAACCACCCCATTCTCAGGTTAATCTTTTTTGCCTTACATCACTTCAAAGAACTTACTCCTAGTCTTTACTAGGAAGTGTAAATCAACAGAGCCACAACTCCATTTATTCAGCTTGTTTTTTCCCGTTCCTTCTGAACAGGGTTGCAAAGGTAATCAAACTCTACTTCAGCACAACTAATTCGAGAAAATAAATTTTAACCCATTTTCCCAGCTAATTCGCGATTTCAACTCCAATTCCTTTTCCTTCTATGCAGCTTACCCGCCTTTTGGGAGTGCAAAGATCGCAAAAAGAATCCATTTGACAAGAATAAATCAAGATTCGATACCGAAAACCCACAAGTGCCTGAATCTGAACAAGAAAAATTTACAGAAAAAATGCCCTGTAAACTGGATTTTACAGGGCATCAACTTATTTAAAATTTGGTAAACTATAATTTTTTCAAAACTATATTTCTCCAATAGACTTTTATTCCTCCTCCATCATGGATTTGAAGCAAAACACCGCCTTTTCCTGCGCCAATCTTCTCATCGGCATAGTTGACCATCTCTACTCCATTGACATAGGAGGTAACCCGGTCACCTTTTACCACAATCTTCATTTTGTTCCATTCTCCAAACTTCAAGGCCTTGTCCTTTTCTGGATCTGGCTTGATCAACCAGCCCCTACCATAAGATTCATAAATCCCACCGGTATCATTTCCCGGAGGAGCTACCTCCACCTGCCAGCCAGAAACTTTGGTGCCGTCAACCGTAGATCGGATAAACACCCCAGAGTTTCCATTCGCCTCTTGCTTAAACTCCAACTCTACCTCAAAATCACCATAGTCAGCCGTCGTACCTAAGTAACCATAGCCCTTATCCGGACCACTCTCCGATACCAACAAGCCATCGCTGTCTACATACCACTTTTCGGTGCCATACACCTTCCAACCGGTAAGGTCTTTGCCATTAAACAACTTCTCTTTTTTCTGTGCAAAAGCAACTTGAACCGTTACCGCCAGAACCGCTACTAATAATATCTTTTTCATAAGGGTCGGATTTTAATGTTTTTAAACCATACAGGATCCCCATGATCCTGCAATGCAATGAGTCCCTTGCGGGCAATCTTGTAATCGGGAAAATCATTCCACTTGCCTGAATTTCGTTTCGCGGTCCAGTCTTCAGAATAAGGAACAAAGGCTACCGTTTGCTTTCCATTCAGCCAATAGCTGGCCCCAGCCTCCGAAAAGGTGATTTTGGATTCGTTCCACTCCCCTGCCGGCTTCACCACTCCTTCGTAATCCGGCTCATACATAGCATAATCCCCCGCAAGAGACTGCCATTTTTCCAAAGGCTGTCCAAAACCCAACTGATCAATAACCTGGTATTCTGGACCTGTATAATAAGGTGCCTTGTAGTTTGGTCCCTCCACCACGTGGTAGAAAACGCCTGAGTTACCCCCTGCGGATATTTTCCAAGAGAATTTCAACTCAAACTCCTCGAATTCCTGTGCGCCATACACCACATCTCCTCCAAAATCTTCTCCACCTGTAGCGCCCAAGCCTTTCATAGCGCCTTCCTCAATAATCCAGTTGGCTGGTGTCGTATCCCCATTGAAGGCTCTCCAACCCTGCATACTTTTTCCGTCAAAGAGCAACATCCATCCCTCGGCCTGCTCCTCTGGGCTCAACACGTTGTCGAGACTTGCCACGGTGAGCGAATCCCCTGCGGCTGCATTTTCGCTAGACTTTGGGCTGCACGCAAAGCCCACACCTGCCAAAAACGCTAATAAAACAGCAATTTTTTTCATTTTTTCAGTTCGTTTATCCACTTATTCAAACTCGTATTTTTCACTTTTCGATACTCCTTGTAAACCTGAAATCTAAAAGATTCATGAAAGTAGTAATAAGTTAAAAAAAGCTGTAGCCAATTACCTTTAAATTATACAAGTGGAAATTGACTGGGTTTATAATCACTCAATAACTACTGCGGGAACAGTTTTCTCTATTCCCATTCTTGTAGCATATTGATAGATTCCAATTTGTCTAGCGCATTTATTTGTAGGCATTTTAATTTTCAGACCATCATAATAGGCTTCATTATCATTATTGATAAGCAAAACCATAATTTCATCAGGATATTTACCTGTTTGCGCCAATGCAATATTTGGTTCAAAAACTTGAAAAATCTCCATTTCTCCTTTTGTAATGCATTCACCCTTTTCAGAAAATTTAGTTAGCCCAAGCAACCCTTCAAAAGGATTATTAGCTTCGGCTATTACTTCATTTCCACTCGGTTCATTGGCTTCTGAAATTTTATACATCACTAAAATCGTAGTCAATATCCCGACTAATAGGCCTCCAATAAAAATTAGCAGCTTTCCCATATCCGATTTTTTATTTTCTTTTTATGATTTAAAGACTTAAAACCCTTTAACTAATGTACCGAAAATCAAAACTGGGATCAAAATCCACCAAAAAGGCAACCATCAGTTCGATGACTTGCTCGATGTCTTTTTTACTAGCCGTCTCTACGGTGGTGTGCATGTACTTGAGAGGTAAAGAAATCAACGCCGAAGGTACTCCCCCATTGGAATAGGCAAATGCATCGGTATCTGTCCCAGTAGTTCGCGAAGCCGCAGCCCGTTGAAAGGGAATGTCCTGCTTTCGAGCCGTGGCGATGATCAGGTCCAGTAACTTCTTGTGGACCGAAGCACCATAGGTAAGTACAGGACCTTTGCCTGCAGCTTGATCCCCGCTACTGATTTTGCTGTACAATGGCGCTGTGGTATCGTGGCACACATCGGTAATGATCGCCACATTGGGCTTGATTCGCTGCGCAATCATCTCCGCACCACGAAGACCTATTTCCTCTTGCACTGCATTGACGATGTACAAACCAAAGGGGAGTTTCTTTCCCGACTCCTTAATTTTTCGCGCCACCTGTGCAATCATGTAGCCTCCAATTCGGTTGTCTAGCGCTCGGCCAGACCAATACTTCCCGTTCAATTCGGTTAGCTCATCCTTAAAGGTAATGACACAACCCACATGGATCCCCAGTTCCTCCACTTCCGCTTTGGATTGTGCTCCTACATCAATAAAGATATTGTCCAAGGTAGGTGCATCTTCTTTTCCTTCTTTGCGCACGTGGATTGCCGGCCAACCAAAGACTCCTGGCACCATCCCCTTGTCCGTATGGATATTGACCCGCATGGAGGGTGCGATCATGTGGTCGGAGCCCCCATTTCTACGCACGTAGATGTAGCCATCATCTTTGATGTAATTGACAAACCAGCTGATTTCATCGGCATGCGCCTCAATAACCACCCGATACGGCGCATCGGGTTCGATCACTGCGACAGCTGTACCATAGGAGTCGGTAAAGTAGCTATCCACATAGGGCTTGATGTAATCCAACCAGATTTGTTGTCCTGAAGCCTCAAATCCCGTAGGAGAGGCGTTATTGAGGTAGTTGCTTAGAAACTGATTTTCATTCATAGGTTAGGGGATCCTTGCAAAAGGCTCTTGGAGCACAGTTGCTTATTTTATCTAGAAAATTGAAACTTAATACTATAAGGATTTGACGTAGCTCCGCTCTTTATTATAAAGGAATGTTGCCATGCTTTTTTCGTGGCAATTTATCCACCTTATTTTCCAGCATTTTAAAGGCCTTGATCAACTTCGTTCGTGTGTCGGAAGGGAGAATCACCTCATCAATGTACCCGCGGTGTGCAGCTCGGTAAGGATTGGCAAACTTGGCCGTGTACTCCTCCACTTTCTCTTGGAGCTTCGCTTCTGAGTCTTCCGCTTCGGCAATTTCTTTTTTGAAGATAATTTCTGCCGCTCCCTTAGCCCCCATGACGGCTATTTCTGCCATAGGCCAAGCGTAGTTGAGATCTGCCCCAATGTGCTTGGAGTTCATCACATCGTACGCACCCCCGTAAGCCTTGCGGGTAATCACCGTGATGCGCGGTACAGTAGCTTCCGAAAAAGCATAGAGTAACTTGGCTCCGTTGGTAATGATCCCATTCCATTCTTGGTCGGTCCCAGGTAAAAAGCCAGGAACATCCACCAAAACTAGAAGTGGCACATTGAAGCTGTCGCAAAAGCGCACAAAGCGCGCCGCCTTTACCGAGGCATGGTTGTCCAATACGCCTGCCATAGATTGGGGCTGGTTGCCTACAATCCCGATACTCCTTCCGGCAATGCGCGCAAAGCCAACGACAATATTATCCGCATAGTTTTCATGTACCTCTAGAAAGGATTCCTCATCCACAATGCCACCAATCACCTCCCGCATGTCGTAGGGATGGTTCGGGTTTTCAGGGATAAGGGAGTCCAAAATGGCTCTCGTCTCGTCTTTCTTAAGTTCGTAGGGATAAACAGGCGCTCGATCCTCACAATTTTGAGGAAGATAACTCAGCAAGGACTTGATTCGCTTGAGCGCTTCCATCTCGTTGGCACAAGCAAAGTGGGTAACTCCCGATTTGGTGCTGTGGGTAGAAGCACCACCCAATTCCTCGGCAGTGACCGTTTCTTGCGTGACGGTCTTGACTACATTGGGTCCAGTCACAAACATGTAGGAGGTATTTTCAACCATCAAGATGAAATCCGTGATCGCCGGAGAATACACTGCCCCTCCTGCACAAGGACCCATGATAGCCGAAATCTGAGGCACTACCCCAGAAGCAAGCGTATTGCGGTAAAAAATATCAGCATAGCCTCCAAGGGAATTGACTCCTTCTTGAATTCGTGCTCCACCGGAGTCATTCATACCGATAATTGGAGCTCCATTTTTTAGTGCCAATTCCATTACCTTGCAGATTTTCTCGGCATGCGTCTCGGAAAGAGATCCACCAAAGACCGTAAAATCCTGGGAATACACATAGACCAAGCGTCCATTTACTTCCCCATAACCCGTCACGACACCATCTCCCAAGTAATGTTCTTTGTCCAAACCAAAGTCTTTGGCTCGGTGCATCACAAACTTGTCGATCTCCTCAAAGGTCCCTTCGTCTAAGAGCAAGGCGATCCGTTCTCTAGCGGTGAGCTTCCCTTTTTTGTGCTGTGCATCAATTCGTGCTGCACCTCCACCTAGCTCGGCTTCTGCATTTTTTTTTGCCAAAAGCGCATTTTTCTCCAGATGGTTTGAAGGACTGTAATTTGGGTTTTTTGGATCTGTCATCTTGGGAATTATTTCTAGTATCAAATATAAAGGCTGACGCGGATAGAAAAAGCCTTTATTCTGGAAGTCGGTTTCTTAATTTCTATCAACTAATTGTTAACCTGTGATTTATCAGATGTATAAAAACTTAAAATAGAACTTTTAAAAAACTTTCTATATTCGCCCATTCAAAAAAAATGGCAATGACAACTCCCAAGAAGGCAGCGGTGATAGACATGGGGACCAACACGTTTCATTTGTTGTTGGTGGAATTGCATGGAAAAAAGTTTAACACGCTTTACAAAGAAAAAGTCGCTGTAAAACTAGGTCAAGGAGGCATCACCCAGAATCAAATCACTGTAGACGCAGAGAAGAGAGCCCTTCATACCCTTGGGCATTTCAAGAACCTAATTGATGGGGAAAACATCGATCAAATTTTTGCCTTTGCCACCTCTGCTGTACGCAATGCCACCAATGGTCCCGACTTTGTCAGTAAAGTAAAGGAGGAACTTGGCATTGAAATCCACGTAATTTCTGGGGAAGAAGAAGCCCAGCTGATCTACGAAGGCATTCATTTTTCGGGGTCGCTCGACGAGCATACCTATTTGATGATGGACATTGGCGGAGGCTCCGTGGAATTTATCATTGGCAATGCAGAGCAGGCATTCTGGAAACAAAGTTTTGAAATTGGAGGGCAACGCCTTTTGGATGCCTTTCACTACCATGACCCCATTTTATCGGAAGAGGTAGAAAAGCTAGAACAGTATTGTGGAGAAAAGCTACAACCCCTTTTGGATGCCATTGCGAGGTACAAGCCTAGTGGATTTGTAGGTGCTTCCGGCACTTTTGATACCTTGGTAGACATGTATTATGCAACCATGTTGCAGTGCAAACTCACCGGACAGCACGTCTTCGAATTACCAGTCACAGATTTTTACCAACTTTTTAAGATGCTGGTAACCAAAAATCGAGCAGAGCGCCTCCAAATCCCAGGCATGATTGCCATGCGTGTGGACATGATTGTGGTGGCTAGCTGCCTGATTGACTTTATCTTGCAGCATTTATCCGTGAAAAGTTTGCGCTGCTCCCACTATTCCCTGAAAGAAGGAGCGGTTTCTAGAATGCTTTCGGGAGAAATTGTCCTTAAAGCCTAGAAATCTATTTCAGGTTAAGGTTGGCAACTTGACTAGTTGGGTCCAAGTTGATTTTTAAAAGTCAAAGCGAAAAATCACTCCTCGCTGCTTTCTATCTTTGTCTGAAACTCAGCACCAATTTTCCCCGCAGCCATGCAGCACTTTTCCTACGATCACTTGTACCAATTCACCTACGACATGCTCAAAAAAATTGGCTGTCCAGACGAAGATGCCCAGCTCGCCGCCAAGGTGTTGCTTTCAGCAGATTTACGGGGAGTGGATAGTCATGGAGT
>JBIIGH010000135.1:0-6629 GCA_044236565.1 Algoriphagus sp.
AACGGATGCCTCGCTCACCCAAACAAAGTTTGTTTGCCAACGGGGTAGGCTACCACATCATCTGGGTCGGAATTTGGATGGCAGCTGTCACGCTTTTTACCCAGCACCTTGCCATCCAGCAAGGATGGCATTGGCAAACGATGGTCTTTTCGGTGCTTTCCTTTTCTCAACTCGGGCACGTGCTTGCCATTCGTAGTGACCGAACTTTCTTGTTTAAGCAAGGAATCCTTAGCAATATGCCCCTACTCCTCGCCGTGGGGGGAACCTTTCTGCTTCAATTGGCCGTGATTTACCTTCCTTTTTTCAACGACTTGTTTAAAACGGAAGCGCTCTCTCTAGGGGAGCTTGCCGCTTGCTTGGGATTGTCTGCTTTGGTTTTTCACGCAGTGGAACTGGAAAAATGGCTGCGCAACAAACTCTTTCCCCTACCCAGGATACCAGAATAGTGGGAACGAAAGCATTGGAACCAATGTGATTTTAAAAAACCAGCAGGCCGTTTTCAGAAAGAATCTCCCACACCTCGGAGTCGAGCAACTCATCAAAATCGCCTAGCTCCTGCTCGTAATGTGCACGAATCTCATTTACCGTAACCGAGGCTTGGGTATGGCTTACTTTTCCCAGGAGCCAAAACACCCAATGCCCTAACTCTAAAGGAAGCTCAAGGGCAAAATCTTCTTTTTTGCCCGAAAAAAGCAGTTCGCATAGCCCATCCTCCAGTTCATCCAACTGCGGCGCACTGCCCAACCAGCAGATGCGGTAGTGGTCTTTTATAGGTTTGGAGGAAAGTTCTTCCAGTTGTTGCGCAATGTAGGTACGGGAAATGCTGGTTGGAGGAATCTTGAAGTCAAACCAGTTTTTCAAAGGAAGATCGAGACCTACTCCTTGCATGTAGTTGAACAAGGATTTGCGCAACCCTTCCGAAAAAATACCGTGATCGACACCAATAGGATCCTCAAAGTCCACTTCATTATTGGCAAAAGCTCCAAGTGACTCGTCCAGACGCTTCACCCCAAAAGCAGCAGGATTTAAACCCACCGGGCTGTGCACCGTCATCGCAAAGCGGTGCCAGAAACCCGATTGAATGATCCCTTGTTCAAAGAGCTGCCGAACCATCTCCAGGGAATCTACCGTTTCCTGAACCGTTTGGGTGGGATACCCATACATGAGGTAGGCATGCACCAAAATTCCCGCTTGGGTAAAATGCTGGGTAACTTGTGCCACCTGAGGCACGGTCACTCCTTTTTTGATCAAGTCCAAAAGGCGATCGGAAGCCACCTCAAGTCCACCGGACACGGCAATGCAACCCGAGGCGCGAAGGAGGCGGCAAAGGTCTGCCGAAAAGCTACTTTCAAAACGAATATTGGTCCACCAGACTACGACGAGTCCTCGACGGAGAATCTCGCAGGCCAGCTCACGCATCAAGGCGGGAGGAGCGGCTTCGTCTACAAAATGGAATCCGTTGGTGCCCGTTTGGGTCATAATCTCTTCAATGCGGTCGCAGAGCAGCGATGCAGTGATGGGTTCGTATCGGCCAATGTAATCGAGGGAAACATCACAAAAGGTGCATTTACCCCAATAGCAACCATGAGCGAGCGTCAGCTTGTTCCACCGCCCATCGCTCCACAATCGGTGCATGGGATTGGCCACCTCGATGACCGATAGGTAGGAAGAAAGGGGAAGATCGCTGTAGTCTGGAGTGCCGAGTTCCCGCTGGGGGAGGTCTTTGATGGTAAGGTTATTCACGTAGGTCACTTTCCCATCCAGGCGTAGAAAGGTTCGTTTCAGCTCCGTGTGCGGTCTTTTTCCTGCAAGGTGCTCCAGAAGCAAGACCACTGGAGCTTCCCCATCGTCGAGTACGATGTAATCTACATAATCAAATACCCGAGGTTCTTTGAGGGAGCGCAATTCCGTATTTGGGTAACCTCCACCCATCCAGATCTTGATGTCGGGGTGGTGGGCCTTGAGGTATTGCCCACATTTGAGTGCTGCATAGAGGTTGCCAGGAAAAGGCACCGAAAAAGCAACTGAGCTAGGTCGATAAGCTTGTATTTTTTCCTCAAGGAGGCGAAGCAAAAGTTCGTCCACTAGACTATTGGGCTGCTGCAGCGCCTCTTGCAGTTCGTCAAAGGACCTAGCCGACAGTCCCAGGCGCTCGGCATAGCGGGTAAATCCAAAATGAGGGTCAATGGCTTCGGTGATCAGGTCTCCCAAATCCTCCAAATAGAGGGTAGCTAGGTAGCGGGCTTTATCACGGATGCCCAAGGCCCCAAAAGCCCAATCCATATCCTCCACCTGTTCAAACCGACCTGCCTCCGGTAGAAAATCACCTTCCGCGATCCGATAAGCGAGTGTGGGGTTTTTGTCTTGCAAAAAATCCACCACTGGGCCGATGGTTTGCAGGTACTGCGTGCGGATTCGAAGAATGCGCAGGGCATTGTCCGAGAGGGAATCTACCTTTTCTGCCTGCTCAAAAATGTGGCGAAGGCCATCGGGGCTGAGGATAGCCAACATCACCTCGATCCCCAAATCTGCTTGTTTGGAAGGTACCCCAAGCGTATTCAAAAAACCCTTCAGATAAGCGGTTGCCGGATAGGGCGTATTGAGCTGGGTGAAGGGAGGAGTGATGAATAAAACTTCGGTAGACAAGGGACAGCGGGGTTTGGCTTGTGCAAAGGTCGTAAAGAAAGGAGATTTTCTCGCTTTTTTTGCCGGAATGAACGAAATATCAAGCCTGATTTTGGAATACGGCAATTCCCGAGGGAGGAAGAAGGCGAGACTTGGGGAAGATGTGGGTAAAATTTCGATCTTTGCGAGCATGAGCAACAACGACATCCTGCGCACCCTCCGCTACACCTTTCACTACCACGACCACAAGATGAAAGAGATTTTTGCTTTGGGTGGCAAGGACATTACGTTTGAGGAAGTGGCCCTTTGGCTAAAAAAGGAGGAGGATCCTGACTTCGTAAAGTTGTACGACAAGGATTTGGCGCACTTTCTGGATGGGCTGATCGTGGCGAATCGCGGCAAGAAAGAGGGAGCCGCACCGGTAGTCGAAAAGACACTGAACAACAATGGCATTCTTCGGAAACTCAAGATTGCCTTGAATCTACAGGATGATGGGATGCTGGAGATTTTTGGCTTGCGTGGCTTTCGACTAAGCAAGCACGAGTTGAGTGCCTTTTTCCGCAATCCGGCACAGGCGCAGTACCGCGAGTGCAAGGACCAGGTGATGCGGAATTTTTTGATGGGGCTGCAGGAGAAGTACCGGGGAGAGGAGAAGCCTTGAATCTAGTCATTTGATTACCAGTTAAATAAAAATTCAATGATCCCCTACCAAAAAACATCTAGTTGCTCTGACAACTCGTATTACTACTTTCTAAGTCGACTCGCACTTGTGATTTGTATTGCTTTCAGTGTAGGTTGTACCCCTGCCAAAGAGGAGGCTAACGAAGAGGTCAGGCTAGTTGGAGAGATGAAAAATATCATGTGGAAAGGCCAACTTCAAGGGAACATTTACTTAGACAGCATTGCTAATAAAAACCTATTGAATGGACTAGGTCCCCTGGATTCGCTATCAGGCGAAATCCTTATCCTAGATGGCAAATCCTATATTTCCAGGGTGTTGACTGATACCACCATGGAAGTGAAAGAAAACTTTGGCGCAAGAGCACCCTTCTTTGCCTATGCTCCTATTGCTGCCTGGATTACGGAAGATTTACCCGATAGCGTACAAACGCTAAAGCAATTGGAGCGCTTTCTCAGTGAGCGCAGCCAGGCAACTCAGAATCCGTTCTTATTCAAAGTCAGTGGCACTGTAGAGGAGGCTACCATCCATGTGGTGAATTTACCAAGAGGAACTAAAGTTAGTTCCCCCGAGGAAGCGCATTTAGGTCGTACCTTTTATTCCCTCAAAAATGAAGATGTAGACCTAGTCGGTTTTTATTCCAAAAACCACAAAACAATTTTTACGCATCACGACACCTTTCTCCACATACACCTGATCAATTCCAAACGGGACAAAATGGGTCATTTGGACGATATTCAATTTAAGAAAAAAGGTGTAAAACTACATTTACCTGCCTCAATGGGCAGTAAGTAGAGTGCTTGCTCGGGTGATTAAAAAAGTGAACGAATAAATCGCAATTTGAGATCAATTTTCTCCCAAAACCCTAAAAACATATGATCTGGTGGATTCTATTTGGCCTCGCCACAACCTTTGGTACCCTGATTCTGGCGGGGGCATTTAAGCAGAAAAAGTGAGGTGCTTACATGAACTTTTAGGCCAAGACAAAAGATAAGCTGGATGCTTTCACTGCTTGGTTAATATTTTTTGAGCAGATCTGCCTCCCCCGACCTAGTAAAGAAAATTGGTTTTGCTTTTTTTGTTTCTATATTTAGAAACTTTTTAATTATTTTTTTAAGTCAATTCATAATAAATAAGCACAGAAACCTAACTAAGAGATGAAACTTCATTCCCTATCCGAAATGAAAGACAAGTACCTCGGGACACTTGGTTCAGAGGACCGCGACCACTACGAGTACGAACTGCGTATGGAAGTATTGGGCAAAATGATCAAATCAACCCGGCAAGAACGAAAGTTGACCCAGGAGGAGCTTGGCCAGTTGGTGGGCGTACAAAAAGCCCAAATCTCAAAGCTTGAAAGTAGCGCCAACAGTGCCACGGTAGACACGCTGTTAAAAATATTCACCGCATTAAAGGCTGAAATTAATTTCAGCGTAAAGCTAGACGATCGGTTTGTCAAACTTCCGTAGAGATCTCAGGCTATTTGCCTAAAGAAATATTACCTAATGCCTCCAGGGAAGGCAGAAATCGAACCAATTCAACAAAAAAATGAAAACGCTCCTCCTACTTTGTTTCTTCGCATTAATCAGCTTCACCAAGGTCCAAGCGCAAGAGAAAAATGCCTTGTTTCAAGAATTGAAACACCAAGATAGCGTCTTCTTTGAACGGGGATTCAATCGCTGTGACCTAGACTACTTAAAAAATCAAGTGGCGGAAGACTTGCGCTTTTACCACGACCAAGGCGGGTTCCAAAACAAAGCCCAATTCCTGGAAAATACCGCAAACAATATCTGTGGTTCCCCCGCCCAGAAGCCTATCCGAAAAGTCGTTCCCGAGAGTTTGGAAGTGTTTCCGCTTTATGCATCGGGCAAAATCTATGGAGCCATCCAAACAGGGGTTCACCACTTTTACATCCGAGAGAAGGACAAGAAAGACCTTTGGACCAGCACAGCGAAATTTACACACCTCTGGATCTTGGAAAATGAAAGCTGGAAACTGACAGAAGTGCT
This sequence comes from Algoriphagus sp., assembly GCA_044236565.1. Lineage (GTDB taxonomy): Bacteria > Bacteroidota > Bacteroidia > Cytophagales > Cyclobacteriaceae > Algoriphagus. The sequence goes on from JBIIGH010000135.1 coordinate 5,314, forward strand.
GAGCTACGACCACCAAAGCACAAGCCCTCCCACTTTAGAAACCAATTAAACACTTGCTGGACTTGTTGATGTAAGGCTTATTTTTCTTGCCCATTTTTTTCATACCTTTTCCTTTCATTCAAGCAGACCATGGAAAAACTCAACAAAGCCGATATCCCACAGGAGGCCTTTGACCTCTACGACTACTACTGCCACAACAAATTTGACCGGCGAACCTTCATCGAGAAGCTATCCGTCTATGCCGTCGGTGGCATTACCGTTGCTGCCCTACTGGGTAGCATGATGCCAGACTACGATAGCGGTAGAACTGTTGCCCTAGGCGACGAGCGCCTTCAAAGTTCGGACTACCTGATGTACAACTCCCCGAAAGGTGGAGGTCAAATCAAAGCCCTGCTCTCCACTCCTACCGGAAAAGGAAAATTTCCAGGCATAATTGTCATTCATGAAAATCGTGGACTCAATCCTTACATTGAGGATGTGGGCAGAAGATGTGCGGTCGACGGATTTATTTCCCTAGCTCCCGATGCGCTGACTCCACTTGGTGGCTACCCGGGCAACGACGACGAAGGCCGAGCTATGCAGGCCAAGCGTACGCGCGAAGAAATGCTCGAAGACTTTATCGCAGCCTATGAATTCCTAAAAAACCATCCCGACTGCAACGGAAAAGTTGGCGTGGTCGGATTTTGCTTTGGCGGTTGGATCTCCAACATGATGGCAGTACGCATCCCAGACTTGAAGGCAGCAGTGCCGTATTATGGAGGACAACCAGAAGCTGCTGATGTAGCGCAGATTCAAGCACCACTCTTGGTCATTTATGCTGCACTAGACGAGCGCGTGAACGCGGGTTGGCCTGCTTACGAAGCCGCCTTGAAAGAACAGGGCAAAACCTACGAGATGATCAACTATCCGGGTGTAAATCATGGATTTCACAACTACAGCACGCCACGCTACGACGAACCAGCTGCAAAAGCGGCTTGGGAAAAAACCGTTGCATTTTTCAGGAAAAATCTAAACTGATAAAAGGGGGCCTTGGCCTCCTTTTTTGTTTTCCCCTTATAGGCAAATTGGGGTGTTTTTTAATCCAAGATAGGTAGCACTTTTTATGTCTATATTGATTACAGAAGGGAATGTTTCCTACCTTTTTTGAAACTCAAAAATCAGACATGCTCCTTCCTAACTGCAGTTCATAAATTCTGAATGAATTTTAAAATACGCACTACTTCAACTCAATTTTCACTTTCTCCAAAAACAATCCCTCCACATAAAACTGCCAATCAGAGAACTTCAGGGCCTGATTGGCTAAATGTTTATGATGG
>JBIIGH010000011.1:0-22776 GCA_044236565.1 Algoriphagus sp.
TAGCGAGCAGCGAAATACCCTTCCACATCCCTATTCAGATTTTATCTATGCCATCATCTTGGAGGAATACGGCATGGTTGGCGGAGTATCTGTACTCTTCCTGTACCTCGCGCTGCTCTACCGAGGAATGCGCATCGTAGCCAATTCCAACAAGGCCTTCGGAGGCTTGCTATCCGCAGGCTTGAGCTTTGCCCTAGTCATCCAAGCCCTGGTCAACATGGCCGTAGCGGTAGGGCTGGGGCCGATTACGGGTCTACCTCTTCCGCTACTTAGTATGGGGGGAACCTCTTTGATATTTACAGGTACGGCACTTGGGATTATCTTGAGTGTGAGCCGTGGAGACCATCAGGATGAGGCAATGGCTGCTTCTGAGGTCACCAAAAAAGGAAATCAATTACGAACTGCATAAAGGACACCTTATCAAAACTGAAGCAACATATCGAATTCTCATAAGTGGTGGAGGCACCGGCGGGCACATTTACCCGGCCCTAGCCATTGCCAACGCCTGGATGGAAAAACATCCAGACTCGGAGATTCTATTTGTGGGTGCTGAAGGCAAAATGGAGATGCAGAAAGTTCCAGAGGCGGGCTACCCGATTCAAGGACTACCAGTGGCTGGGCTTCAACGAAAGTTGACCCTCGCCAATTTGAGTTTCCCGATAAAACTGTGGAGAAGTCTTCGCATGGCTGCTCGTATCGTCAATGAATTTCAGCCGCAAGCAGTAGTAGGTGTAGGAGGCTATGCAAGTGGACCGGTGCTCTATGCAGCGCAGTCCAAAGGCATTCCTACCCTTTTGCAGGAGCAAAATTCCTATGCGGGCTTGACCAATAAGATCTTGGCAAAGAAGGCAGCACGAATTTGTGTAGCCTATCCAGAGATGGAACGCTTTTTCCCCAAGGAAAAAATAAAGCTAACCGGCAACCCAGTTCGAAAGGATTTGCTGGACCTAGCAGGCAAACGAGAGTTGGGGCAGCAAAAATTTGGCTTGGATACCAATCGCAAGACCATCTTGGTTTTGGGAGGATCCTTGGGAGCCCGAACGCTCAACTTAGCCATGCTCAAGCACATGGTGGACTTGGAGAAAGAAGGCTATCAGGTACTCTGGCAGTCTGGCAAATTTTATTTCAAGGACATGGAAGCAGCCTTGTCAACTGCAGGCTTGGCGCATATTCACTTGCATGAATTTATCCGCGAGATGGACCTAGCCTATGCCACTGCAGATGTGATCGTTTCGCGTGCGGGTGCGCTATCGGTCTCTGAACTTTGCTTGGTGGGCAAGCCAGTGATCTTTATTCCATCGCCCAATGTGGCGGAGGACCATCAAACTAAAAACGCGAATGCTTGCGTGAATCAAGGGGCAGCAGTGCTTCTTCCTGACGCGCTTGCCGTAGAGCAGTTTAAAAATTACATCGATGAGTTGCTCCAGCAGGAGGGTAAGGCCCAGGCGCTAGCAACAGCAATCAAAAAAATGGCCATGCCGGATGCGGCAAATGCCCTTGTAACCGAACTTGAACTTCTCCTAAAATGACATTTAAAGGGATACATAGCGTATTTTTCCTCGGAATCGGCGGCATAGGCATGAGTGCCTTGGCGCGCTGGTTTCAGCAGGAAGGCTATGCCGTGGCGGGTTACGACAAGACCCCTTCACCCTTGACGGATGCCTTGGAAGCAGAAGGCATGCAGGTCATTTTTACTGATGCCATAGATTCGGTACCTTCCCAATTTAGATCAACTCCTGAAGAGGTCTTGGTCGTATGGACTCCCGCTATTCCAAAGGACAGTGTTTTGCTTCATTTTTTCCAGCAGGGATTCCAGATTAAGAAAAGAGCCGAAGTATTGGGGATGATTACCAAGGACCAATACACGGTTGCGGTGGCCGGTACGCATGGCAAAACCAGTACCTCTTCCCTAGTTGCCCACCTATTGAAGTCGGCTGGGAAACCAGTTACTGCCTTCTTGGGAGGAATTACGCAGAACTACAACAGCAACTTGATCCTTTCAGGGAAGTCCAAAGAGGCAGTCGTGGTGGTAGAAGCAGATGAATTTGACCGTTCCTTCCTTCATTTACATCCAAACGAAGCGGTATTGACCAGTGCAGATCCAGACCATTTGGATATCTATGGGGATGAGCAAACCATTCTTGAAGGCTTCCGTCAATTTCTTGCGTTAGTGGACAAGAAGGGTAAAATTTACATACAAAGCCATGCCCTGTACCGCTTGGAAGGACCTGCTTTGGCAGCCACGGGCATACGCGAGTATGGACTTCGATCGGACGGCATTCATGCCGAAAACATTGTTGCCAAGCCGAACTCTTTCGTGTTTGATTACATCGGCAGCAAAAATCAAATTAAGGGCTTGGAATTGTCTATTCCTGGATTCCACAATGTGGAAAACGCCTTGGCGGCTATTGCCATCGCCTTGGATCATGGAGTTAGTGAAGCGCAGGTTCGTGAGGGGATCAAAACCTTCTTGGGTGTCAAGCGCCGCTTTGAGATTCACTCCTCCCAAGCGGGAAAGATATACATTGATGACTACGCACATCATCCAGAAGAGATCAAGGCATGCCTGAGTTCAGTGCGCGCCATGTATCCTTCCCAACGGATGACGGTGATTTTCCAACCGCACTTATTTACCCGTACCCAGGATTTTGCGCCTGGATTTTCAGAGAGCCTTTCGCTCGCCGATGAGGTGGTGCTTTTACCTATCTATCCAGCTAGGGAGCTACCAATTCCAGGGGTGATTTCTGAGATGCTTTTGGAAGGAATTCAAGCGGCTAGTAAGGTTTGCATTCCTAAAAACGAGGTAATGGAGTACTTGGGATCTTCCGCTCCAGAGGTGCTGGTCACCTTGGGTGCAGGAGATATTGACAGGCTTGTGCCTGGTATAGCAGCATGGACCAATTCTAGACCTAATCCTCTGCAACGATGAATAAGGCAAAGGTGAAAAAGGTCCTTGGAATTGTGTTGCTCTGCCTAGTCGCAGGGGGATACATTGGATTTGTGGAAAAGCAAAACTTAAGTAAGGCTTTCCGTAGCATAGCGATAGACTTGGAGGCGGTTAGTGGGGTTTATTTTGTGGAAGAAAAAGAGATTTTAACCATTCTTTCTGCTTCTTTTCCAGAATTGAAAAAGGGGCTTCCCATGCGAGAAATCCCCTTAAAGGATATCGAAAAGCGATTGTTGGGTCACCCCTTTATTCGTACGGTGGAGGCTTCCGTGGATCAGCAGGGAATCTTAAAATTGAGTTTGACTCAGCACGAACCGATGGCTCGAATCGCTAGGCCAGAGACTGCCGATGGCTACATCACCAAAGAGGGATTGCTAATCGCAACCTCTCCCAGCTACACGAGCCGGGTATTGATTATTCAAGGTGCCTACATCGGTTCATTGATGGATCAAGGTAGGCTGGATGCGATGCCGGAATTGATTCCTTTGATTCGATTCATTTCGCAGGACAAATTTTGGAGTGCTCAAGTAACCGAATTGGAGATTAATGGAAGGAATGACATTCGCATTCACCAGCAAGTAGGAAAGCAGGTGATTGAATTTGGAGATGCTCGAGATTACGAGAGCAAGTTTGAACGAATCGCATTACTCTACAAAGAAATATTGCCTCGAAAAGGCTGGGACGCCTACCAGCGGATCAGTGTAAAATATAAAAATCAAATTGTTTGTGAATAACGCTTGGATATGGAAAACGACAAACTAATTGTAGGTCTGGACATCGGGACGACCAAAATCTGCGCCATCATTGGCCGCAAAAATGAATTTGGCAAGCTGGAAGTTCTTGGAATGGGCAAGGCCGTATCGGATGGAGTGGAGCGAGGAATCGTGACCAACATCGATAAAACCGTGACTGCTATTGGAAAGGCGGTTGAGGAATGTGCCAACATGGCTGAAGTCGACATTGCAGAAGTAATTGTAGGCATTGCTGGTCAGCACATTCAAAGTAAGATCATGCATGGAAGTATCATGCGCCAACCTACAGAGGATGAAATCACCGTGGAGGACGTGCAGCGTCTGACTGCAGACATGCACAACATCGTCGTGCCTCCAGGCAATAGCATCATTCACGTGATGCCCCAGGATTATACCGTCGACTACGAAGGCGGCATCAAGGATCCTGTAGGCATGTCAGGCAACCGTTTGGAGGCTGATTTCCATATCATCACCGCCCAGACTACAGCCATCAACAACATCAACAAGTGCGTGAAGCGTGCGCAGCTAAGTTCCAAGCAATTGATTCTTGAGCCCCTTGCTAGCTCCCTCTCTGTTTTGAGTGAGGAGGAAAAGGAAGCAGGTGTGTGTTTGATCGATATCGGAGGAGGAACTACGGATATTGCTATTTTCTATGAAAACATCATCCGTCACACTGCAGTCATTCCTTTAGGGGGCAATATCATTACTGCCGATATCAAGGAAGGCTGCATGCTGATGCAAAATCAAGCTGAGCTTCTGAAGACTCGTTTTGGAAAGGCCATCGCAGCAGAGGCAAATCCAAATGAAATTGTATCCATCCCTGGATTAAAAAATCGAGCTCCAAAAGAAATTTCCATTCGCAACCTCGCTTCCATCATCCAAGCACGGATGGAAGAGATCATCGAAATCGTACAAAACGAAATCATGCAGAGTGGCTACTACAAGAAACTGGCAGGAGGGATTGTCCTTACTGGAGGAGGATCTCAAATGCAGTTTATCTCGCAGCTATTCGAATACATGACAGGATTGGATACCCGTATCGGATTTCCAAACGAGCACCTTGGAAAATCAGTGCTCGAGGATGTCAAGAGCCCCATGTATGCCACCACCGTTGGGTTGGTATTGGCAGGGTTCAAGTCCCTAGACATGCGCGAAGAGATCTACCAAAATCGCCGAGCCAATTCGGGGGTGAAGCCAAAGCAAGTAGAAACCAGAGACAAGATTTCCAAAGATTTCTTTAAAAACATCGGCGAGCGTTTGAAAGGCATTATTTCGGACGACATCGGAGATGATACAGCCTACGGAAATTAAAATTCAACCCTTATAAATCACCCAAAGCGTACCCCAGCCTAAAAATAAATTCACCACTTATAATTATGTCAGATAACATGAAAGATTACAGATTTGATCTCCCTAAAAACCAAAAATCCATCATTAAAGTCATTGGTGTGGGTGGCGGTGGCAGCAATGCCGTCAACCACATGTATGGCTTAGGAATTAAGGATGTAGAATTCGTCGTGGTCAATACGGATGCCCAGGCCTTGAAGTCTAGCCCAGTTCCGTTGAGACTCCAGTTAGGTGCCAACTTGACGGAGGGACTTGGTGCAGGTGCTAATCCAGAGCAAGGAAGGCGCGCGGCCTTGGAAACAGAGGACGAAATCCGAGAGCTCCTTGCCGACAATACCAAAATGGTATTTATCACTGCAGGTATGGGTGGAGGCACAGGTACTGGTGCCGCCCCGATAGTTGCCAAGATTGCAAAAGAATTGAATATCCTAACCGTAGGTATCGTCACGGCTCCTTTTATGTTTGAAGGCAAAAAGAAGATGGCGGTAGCACAGGCAGGGATTGAATCACTTCGTGAAAATTGCGATACCGTACTCGTGATTCTGAATGACAAGTTGCGTGAAATCTATGGCAACTTAGCCATCCGTACTGCCTTCAGCAAGGCAGATGATATTTTGAGTACTGCTGCCCGTTCCATTGCTGAAATCATCACGATCCATCAGGATGTTAACGTGGATTTTGAAGACGTGAAAACGGTGATGAAAGATGCGGGTGCAGCCGTAATGGGTTCGGCTACCGAAGAAGGCGAAGGTCGTGCGATCCGTGCAGCTGGTCTTGCTATTTCTTCTCCTTTGCTCAACAATGTAGACATCAAAGGAGCTCAAAAAATCTTACTCTCCATTATTTCGGGTGAGGAAGAAGAGCTTTCCATGGACGAATTGAGCGACATCACGGAATACATCCAAGAAAAAGCAGGAGACAATGCAGAGGTTATTTTTGGTCAGGGTATTGATCCAGAATTGGGTAGAGCAATCCGTGTAACCGTCATCGCTACAGGCTTTGAAATGGATAGACTTGCGAATGTGCCACTTACAAAATTGAATGCAGCACCGGTTTCTGCTTTTGCTAGCCCAGAAGTCCCTACTCCTGCTCCAGCCCCGGCTCCAGAGCAGATCAAAACAGTAATTGATTTGGATTCTGGTAAGTCAGCACAAGTAATTGAAGAGCCAATTGCTGAAGGAACCACTTTTACTTTTTCCTTTCCCAAGCCTAGCGTAGCAGTGGAAATTCCCGAAGTAGTAGATGAAGTAAAGGAAGAAGTGTTCTCTTTTGATATTCAACCCGTAGCTGAATCGTTCCTTGTAGAAGAGCCAGTGGAAGAAGAAAAAATTGTGCACAACCTCTACCAGGAGCAGCCTGTTTCTGTAGCTAGTCCTGCTGCGTCAGCTGAACCGCAACAGCCTACTCCTCCTGTATTTGCGAATGATTACTACGAGCAAATGAAGATGAAAGCCATACAGCGAGCACACGAAAGATTCGAGAAACTCAAAGGAGGCCGAGCGCTAACCACTGCTTCAGATGACTTGTCTGAACAAATGGTGGTGCCTGCGTACCAGCGTAAAAATGTGATTCTCAACGAACCGCAGCACAGCTCAGAATCTGGCCTAAGCAAGTTTAACCTCAGCGAGGAAAACGAAATTTTAGGAAACAATCGGTTCCTGCACGACAACGTGGACTAAGTCCTAGAAGTCGAGCAGCATGTCAGCCTGGGTATGTAGTAGTTCTACATACAGCCTGTTGGTGAGCAGGTTATCTGACATATTTTGCTCTATCTTAGCCAGTTTAGGCTTGAGAGCAAGAACATGCATACCCAGGTAATGGAAGATGTCGGTAAGGTGGCTCATAGCGATGCCACCCCCGCCAATTCCTGAAGAAAGCCCAACTAGGGCACATTTTTTATTCTGGAATGAATTGGGATAGGTCATCCCATCAATGAATGTTTTTAAGATTCCAGGAAAAGATCCGTTGTATTCGGGAACAATAAACACGTACTTTTTACCTTCCTTGACACGATCATGAAAGGCGTTGAACTCCGGATTTTTTCCATTGTTTTCGTACAATGCCGTGGCTGTAAAATCTGTAGGTAAATCGGATAAATAAAGAATTTCAGCCTCCGCTCCTTTTTCTTTTAAAATTTGCTGATACAGCATTGCGATCGTACTCGAAACTGCATTTAACCGGTTGGTGCTAACAATAATCTTAATCATGGGTTGAATTTTATCACCTTTATACACACAAGTACCCAGAAAAGTTCGAACAATTTTTCAAACCCCTATCTTTGAACCGCATAAACTAATTTTTAGATGGACTACAAGCAGCAAGTGGAGCAGGCTACGGCCTACATTCAAGGGATTCATTCCAATCCAGTCGCAATCGGGATTATTCTAGGGACGGGTTTAGGAAACTTGGCTAGCCAAATCCAGGTAGAACTTGAAATTCCCTATCAAGATATTCCGCACTTCCCAATTTCTACGGTTGAAAGCCATACGGGCACCTTGCTTTTTGGCACCTTGGCAGGAAAAAAAGTGTTGGCCATGAAAGGGCGTTTTCACTACTACGAGGGGTATTCCATGAAGGAGGTCACCTTTCCTATCCGCGTGATGAAGGGCTTGGGGGTACAAACGCTCCTGGTATCCAATGCTTCGGGAGGATTGAATCCTGAGCAAGCCGTTGGAGAGGTGATGGTGATTCGTGACCACATCAACTTGTTTCCTGAGAACCCTTTGCGCGGAAAAAATTACGAAGAATGGGGACCTAGATTTCCAGATATGAGCGTGCCTTATTCCCCTCGGTTGATAGCCTTGGCGGCGCAGATCGCCAAAGAAGAAGGAATCAAGTTGCACAGGGGTGTCTATTGTGGAGTAGAGGGGCCAAACTTGGAGACCCCTGCCGAGTACGGGTACCTGCGTAGGATTGGTGGTGATGCGGTAGGCATGAGTACCGTACCTGAGGTGCTGGTAGCCTGCCACGCGGGGATGGAAGTTTTCGGACTATCCGCCATCACTGACTTAGGAGTTGAGGGAAAAATCCACCAAGTCTCTCTTGAAGATGTTCTCGCCGCTGCCGCAAAGGCAGAACCAAGTATGCGAAAGATTATATTCGAGTTAGTCCGTAGACTAAACTAAGCAGTCTCTTGGGAAGGAAATTGCTACCTGCATATAAGCTCCATTTCACGATCGAAGGCCAAGCAATAGCCATCTTCTCCACCCCTCTTGAACAGGCGATACCCTTCAGTCCGTGAGACACCGTGTGACCTAGGGGAAAGCTTGTTTCAGCGTTTTCGAAAAAGCCGCAAACGCTTCTTCTTACTGAGTAAAGGATGTTGGGATATTCCTTTGGTCGGCATGCCGCTTTACCCCCACGTATTTGTATATTTGAATGCAGTTGCCGGTTCAGATAAAGTTCCACTGACCAAAAATAAAGGCTTCGTGTGCTGGCTTTTCCTCTTCTTTGCAAGCGCCAAGCAAAGAAAATAAAAGGGGAAAATGGACCACTTTTTACTTACCTGGTGCTGACAGTTGCTACAAATCCCTAGAATGATCGCTCTCTTTTTTAATAAGTATCGGACTTCTTTCAAAAAAAAGGGACTTGGTTTAGCGCTCGCCATTTTTATCTCCATCAATTTTTTTTCTACGCCACTTTCTTTTGCGCAGACGGACTCCCTGACCTTTTACTTTGGTAAAGAATCCCAAACCTCTCCTGCCACCTATTTGCTGACCGGCAAAATCCGATCCTTAGAAGGAGGAGAAGCTTTGCCCGGTGTTGGCGTCCATGTTAACGGAACTTTTTCAGGCGTGGTAACAGACAAATTTGGCTATTACTTAATTGCACTTCCTCCTGGCATCCACCGAGTGGTATTCCGGCACATTTCCCATGCACCACTTTTCACGCAAGTCCATTTATTTGAGAATGGGGTAATCGATCTGGACATGCTCCTCAAAAGTTTTGAATTGGATGGGGTAGTAGTCCTATCCGATGATCCTGATCGAAACGTGCGCAACCCGATTTCGGGAGTGGCCAAGCTCAGTGCCAAAGAATTAAAGGCGATTCCTGCGTTTATGGGCGAGGCTGATATCTTCAAAGGCTTGCAGCTGATGCCTGGCGTGTCTTCGGTAGGTGAAGGCACCTCCGGGATCAATGTTCGGGGAGCGAAAACAGACCAAAACCTAATCTTGATGAACGAGGCCGTGGTGCTGAGTTCCAACCATGCCCTTGGCTTTTTGTCTGGATTCAATACCGACGTCACCGAAAATTTCACACTGTATAAAGGAAATCTACCTGCCAACTATGGTGGTAGAGCAGGGGCTGCATTGGACATTACCATGCGTCCCGGATCTGACGAGTCCTGGCAAGGGCAGGTCGGCCTGGGCACCTCCAACGGAAAGCTACTCGTTGAAGGGCCTTTGGTGAAGGAAAAGCTAAGTATGCTAGTAGGCATTCGGAAATCCAATGTCAACTGGCTGCTAGACCAGGCACGAGATTTGGATATTCGGTCCAGCCGCCTCAGTTTTTACGATGGCTACTTTGGGTCCCAGTGGAAGATTGCCCAAGGGCACAGCCTAGACCTGAGTACCCTCGTTACCGGAGATACCTTCCAATTTTCCAATCAGTTTGGATTTGACTGGACCAATGCACTCAGCTCGCTGAGGTACCGTGGTGTACTGGGTGAAAAATTTGTCCTTAAAGCGCTAGTAGCAGCGGGAAATTTTGACAATACCCTCATTGATCCGGAAGGCGTTGCTGCCGCACAGGTGTCCAACGGCATGCGCTACCAGCAAGGTAAGGTATCAGCTACTTGGGCAGACGAAACCCTTTCGCTGACGGCAGGTATGGAGGCGACTCGCTACGAGGGGAAACCAGAAATCAGGCTTCCCTACGACGAATCCTCAGCGGTACAGCCAGAGCGAGTGGGGAAAGAAAAAGGCCTAGAGGGAGCTGGATTTCTAAACATGGAACTTGAAGTGAGCGAAGCTACCAGTCTCATTGCAGGTCTGCGGGTTTCACGCTATGCCCACCTCGGCCCCGACACCTTGTATCAATACCTCCCCGGGGAACCCAGGACAGTCAATACCACTACTGGCCAACAGGTCTACGATCGTGGGCCTATTCAGACTTATGGTGGTTGGGAACCGAGATTCGCCTTGCGGCAAAATTTGTCTCCCCGCACTTCCTTCAAATTGAGTTACGCACGACTCTATCAGTACATTCAGTCGGTGTCCTCTACTGTGGGGCCGACACCCATCGATCTCTGGCAACTGAGCACCGTGAACATCCCCCCGCAGCGGGCCGATAACTTTTCGCTTGGTCTTTTTACCAATTCGGAGGGCAATACCTGGGAATATACCGTGGATGCTTTTTACCGACTTGGGGAAAATCAAGTCGAATACCGCGATTTTGCCAACCTCTTTCTAAATCCTCAAATGGAGACTGCGCTGGTGTTTGGCAAAGGAAAGGCTTATGGAATGGAGTTTATGATCAAGAAAAATCTAGGAATCTTGACGGGCTGGATTGCCTACACCTATTCCAGGTCCTTGTTTCAGACTTTGAGTCCATTTGCCGAGGAACAAATCAACGGCAATGCCTGGACACCGTCCAACTACGACAAACCACATGAAGTCAATTTGATTTTGAGTCGCAAGATGTACCCGAGGGGACTCGTCAATCTGACGATGAATTACTCTACGGGTCGCCCTGTCTCGGCAGTGACGGCTTCTTACTACCTCAATGGAGGTTTGGTGGTGCCGGATTATTCTGAGCGCAACCAGTACCGCATCCCGGATTATTTCCGGATCGATTTTTCCTATACCGTAGAAAAAGTGTTTTCAAAAAGAGGAGATAGCTTGAATTTTGGGATTTACAACCTGCTAGGCAGGCGAAATGCCTATTCCGTTTTTTGGAAAAAAGATGCGGACTCTCAGCAATTGCGGCCCTACCGATTGGCTATTCTGGGGGCTATTTTCCCTTCCATTTCGTACACGATACAGTTTGGAGGTGCCGATGACTAAGTTTCGGATTTTGATGTTCACCTGGCTACTGCTTGGGATGAGTTCCTGCGTGGACCAGATCAGTTTTCCTTTGGAAAAGGCCACTAATGAGCGGCTGATTGTGTCTGGTTTGATCACCAATGTAAAAGGAACCAAACGTATTTTTTTATCCACGACCACGGCGGCAAACCGCCCTCCGCTATTTGTGAATGGCTATTACACGCAAAACGACGCGCCAAGACCCGTGCAAAATGCGCGAATCACCTTGTGGAGAGCAGGACAACCGCTTTTGGGCGAAGCCTTCCAGGAGGTGCGGTCCGGTGTCTATGAATATGAGTTGGAAGAGCCTTTGGAAGAGGGGCTTCCCTATTTTGTGGAAATACAAATTGGAGGAAAAACGTACCGTTCGGCACCACAGGTGATGCCTTCTGTCTTGGGGGAAGATGACTTGTCTTTTACCTTTGAGCGGGCACGGATCGGCACTAATCCAGATGCGTCCCAACTGATTTTAAAAACCGAGCTCACCTTGCCACAGGTCACTGGTGCCTATTACCTGCGCTGGTCCGTGGAGGAAGCCTATTTTTGGGATTTGACTTTTTTCCCGAATCCTTTCAATACACCTCCTCCCAACTGCATCGTGTTTGCCTATCCAGATCCTGAGCGAATTACCTTGGTCAATGGTGAGTTGCTCAACAGGCCTGGAGGTAAGTCTACGCAGGTGATTGCGCAGCGCCCTGTGGACCAGTCTTTCTTAAGTAGACATTACTTTATGGTCAATCAACTCAGCATCACCAAGGAGGCCTATACCTACTGGGAGCGAGTGCGAGAGGTAGTGAACAATTCCGGTTCCGTATTTGATTCCCCACCGGCAGCGATTCGAGGCAATGTATCCAATGTCAAGGATCCTTCAGAGGTAGTGCTGGGTTTTGTAGAGGTGGCCAAAGCCAAGGAAACGCGCCTATTTACCACCCGTGGAGATGTGCCCTATTTCCTAGAAAAAGTCTGTGAATACATTCCAGGCAAGCGGTATGATCAGTACCTACCCACCTGCTTGAGTTGCGAGGCATTTCCCAACAGCACGCGGGTGTATCCCGATTGGTGGTTTAGGGATTGATGTGGTGGTCAACAGTTGACAGTCCACGGTCCACCGCAGCTTATTGCTCTCCATTACAATTTGCTGTCGTCTGTTGACCGTGGACTGTTGACCCTCTGACTTTGAACTTCAAATCCGGTGAAAGCCTTCTTGAAAAATAGAACTAAAAAAAAGCCTATTCCATTTGGAATAGGCTTTTTTTATTGTGTGGTTATCCCCATTGACACGAGTAACCAAAGTAATCAAAGAAAGCAAAGTTTGAAGTTTAATTAAATGTGCTGTCGTCTGTTGACCGTCGACCGTTGACAGCGTGATTAGCACTTTTTTAAGTTACTGGCAGGATTGCGGATAATCCTAGTTGCTTACTTCTTCATTCCCATGTAATCCACCACTAGGTAACTCAAGGCGCGGACACCCAAGGAAAATCCACTCTCGTCTAGGTAAAAGTCAGGTGTGTGGTGAGAGGGAGTTTTGAGGGGATCAGCTCCTGGCTTCATTCCACCCAAGAATACAAATACGCCGGGCTTTTCTTTTTGGAAAAAGCTGAAGTCTTCCGAACCCGTCATCGGGTCCATCAAGATCAAATTTTCTTTTCCTGCGGCAGCAGCTAGTGAAGGAAGCATGGTGGCCGTTAAGGCCTCGTCATTGACTGTGGAAGGATAGAGTTTGGTAATAGTGACCTCTGCTTTGGCACCGGCGCTTTCTGCGATATTGGTGGCGATTGTGTTGATTCTGCGGTGCACAAGTGCTTGCTGCTCGTCGCCAAAGGTGCGAATGGTGCCGATGAGCTCTACTTTTTCAGGAATGATGTTGTGGCGGATGCCTCCATGGATGGCACCTACGGTTACTACTGCTGGGTTTTCGGTGACGTTGACGCTGCGGGATAGGATGGTTTGCAGGCCAGTAATGATCTGCGCAGACGTGACGATAGGATCTACACCTGACCAAGGTGAAGCGCCGTGGGCCTGGGTGCCAAGTACGTTGATTCCTAGAATGTCCACTGCGGCCATGGTAGGTCCTGGACGGTAGCCGATTTTACCGGCTTCTACCTGTGCCCAGATGTGTAGGCCAAAAATAGCATCCACATCCTTCATGACGCCTTCCTTTACCATCAGTTCAGCTCCGGCCATGGGCACCTCGGTAACACCCTCTTCCGCTGGTTGGAAGATAAACTTCACCGAACCTTCCAATTGATTTTTATGTGCTGCCAATACTTCGGCTACACCCATCAAGATGGCCGTGTGGGAATCGTGTCCGCAGGCATGCATCACGCCGGTTTGCTGCCCATTGTAGTTGGCAGTCACGGTAGATTTGAAAGGAAGGTCTACGCGTTCCGTTACGGGAAGGGCATCCATGTCCGCACGAAGGGCCACCATAGGTCCGGACTTGCCGCCACGAAGTACGCCGACTACGCCAGTTACTGCTACATTTTCAGTTACTTCCATGCCCAGGGAGCGGAGGTGAGCAGCGACGATTTTGGCGGTACGAACTTCCTGATTTCCTAGTTCGGGATGCTGGTGAAAATCTCGTCTCCATTCGATGACTTTGGACTCTACGCCCTGGGCTTTCTGGTCAATGCTGGGACGAAGTTTGGACTGACCGAGGGCAGTAGTAGCAATAAAAAGGAGGGGCAGGATGATTTTTTTCATGGGGTACATTGGGCGGGTTATTTGCTGATGTCAGTGTGGAAATTCGAAAATAGGTTTTTTTGGATAAAAACTACTAGTGTGAAAGAACTAGGTGCTGAACTAAGTTAGGGGTCTAGGCCAAAAGAAGGGTAGGAAATTCCGGCATTTTTTTCGGTCCAAGTGGTGCTTTTTGTCCCCTTTAATTCCAAAAAATTAGCTATTGCATGAAATATTAAAATCAAATAAAAAAAAATTGAATAAAATAGTCTTAAAATAATTTTTAATTGTCATATTTAAATCTATTAGTTTTTAAACTCATTTTTTATGTACCGATTTTTCAAATTCATTTTGGGAACAGGGCTGGTTGTCATCTCCCTCTGGTCTTGTAGTTTGGACGATGCAGCACCCGTGCTGCCGATCAATTTGGCGGATCCGATTCCTTTAGCGAAGGAGTTTTACACACAGGAGAAGCCCAAGCAAGTAACTTCTTCTTTCCGAATCCAAACGGAGCAAGAAATTTTTCCATTTTGGTCGGGAGCCAAAAGCCATGCGAATGGGCGAATGCTGATCGTGCCTGCACATCGGAAGCTTCAGGTGAGGTACGAAGCCGGGTATCTGCGACGATTTGTGTTTGAGCTAGATGCCTCGGGTCAGGTGCAACGCGGTGGAATGTTGGAACTCTCGGGAAAAGACAGCAAATTCTTACTTCAAAATGAGGAGTTGTTGATCGAAGGGTTTTTGGCAGGAGTCAAGTCGAAAGAGCTGACCTATTTATGGTCTGATTTTGTAGCGCGACCCTTGGATGGAACGCAAGCCGATGGCCGGGTAGTGGCCCTGCAAAGGGAAGGAGGGGCTAAGTCTCGCCTGGATGCTGAAGCGCTACGAACAGAATTTTGCATCGACTGGTATTGGGTGTATAGTTTCAATGGGGTGGTCGTGTACGAGGTCTATAGCCATACTACTTGCGGCTCAGCGAGCTGTGACACCAATGCTCACGATGCCTGCTTGGATGATGGAGTTGGGGGAGGAGGGGATCAAATTATCAATAAGCTAACAGATCCTTGTGCTAGTGAGATTTTTGATCAAATTAAAAATGGTGGCTTAATTTCAGCCGTTAGCGTAACGGGAACTGAATTTTCAAAGTCCATTTTAGACCTTCTTAATAGGTCACAAAAATATGATTTTGTCATTTTTAACTCATCGAATATATCAGAAAATGGCAAAACGACTACAAGAGTTTTTAATCAAAATACTGGGAAATATGATGTTAAGATTGAATTATCTAATAACTATTTGAATCAAGCAACTCAATTATCTGTAGTAAGGACGATTATTCACGAGAGTATCCACGCTTATCTTTTACATGAACAATATACTAATATAACAGGAGATTTGTATCAGGATTTAACTAAATATGCATTTTCTAATGGTTATGCTCAAGGAAATCAGCTTCACCATGAGTTTATGCCACAATTTATTGATGCGATTGCTTATTCTCTTTGGTCTTGGGATATGGCCTATGGTTCTAAAGGTCAGATTCCATTATCCTATATGAAAGATTTAGCTTGGGGAGGGATGACATCCTTTAGAAATCCAGATGGTACTATTGAATATTACGATAGTTTTAAAGCAAATTTTCCGGATCAACTAGACAAAAATCGAATCGAAAAAAATATTAAAAATGAAAGCGATGGAAACAATTCAGCGAAAAGTAAAAAATGCTCTTAAATTATGTTTTATTGTAAGCTCAAGTCTTTTTCTTTTTTCCTCTTTTGGGGGCTTACAATCTAAATCTGTTAAAACTTTAAATGATGAGCAATACAATGTTTTAAACGATTTTTTAAAAAATGAAACTTTTCTTTTTTATCAGACTTCTACTTTAAAAAGTTGGGGACTTGATCACACTAGTGCGTGGTTTTTTGAGAAAATGGATTTATGTCTAACTAATAGAGAAGAGGAGAAAGAACTTCTAGTAAAAGAACTTATGGATAGTCAATTTCAATCTAACCTTAAATCTCATTTATTTAGTCAAACAGTTCCGATCATTCTAGATAAAAATAGATTAAAAAAAAGTGGCATAAAGCTTATTTCTAAGGATATTATGGGGGGTGTTTCAAAGATTTCTGCTCCTTATATATTTGAAAACAAAGCATTGATTTATTTTGAAAGTCCGCTTGAGGAGTCAGTTTTCTACTTAAAGAAAAATAAATCGGGCAAATGGGACTGGGTTTGTAAGTTTACTTTAATTACCATTTTTTCAGATTAGGTAAAACCCCTATGGCATGCATCGGGTAAAATAAAAAGAAATATACAAAATCAAGAATATCTCTCAGGAGCCAAAGGAGTTAAATGTAAATAGAAGGTTATGAAAATGAAATTAGGGATGACGTTGGTTCTTATCCTTTTTCTAAATTCTTTTAATCTAGTCCAAAGTCAATCTTTGGAACAGGAACAATTTTATAGTGGATTAAAGAAATTAGTAGCTTCAACAGCCATGTCGAATCCCTTCGATTCTACTGGTAGAAAATACATAAGTTTTTCTTACGAAATTCTCATTGGAAAAGTGGTGAAGGTTCAAATTAGCGAGAATGCCCCATGGGGAGCTAAAAGCAGAACTGAAAGATTAAGATCTAACATACTTAATTACTTGGAAGACCAAAAATTTGAAGTCGAAGATGACTTGACCATTGTTTATCCCATATTCTTTCAATTCGACCACATATCAGAGCAGTCTAACAGTATGGGAATTGCAATAGAATCTTTGATTGACTTTTCAGATCAGAAAAAGTGTCCTAGAATAGAAAGGCCAATTTATGTAATATCAAAAAAGCCAATTGTTAATTAAATTAAGAGCTTTAGAAAATGCTTCTCAAGAATTTGTTTTGGGAACCGTTTTTCATGAGTTATTGCATGCTTATTTGGGATATTTGAAATTAACTTCTGGCCTGTCATCTTCACAACATAATTTGATGGCCTCTGAATACGTTGAGTTATTATCTTCTGCTTTAATGGAGCATTATAGTATAAGTAAAACTGATGCAGTTTATTTATCCTGGGGTGGGCTCCACATGACTGATAAGTGGAATAAAGATTTTAATGACACAATGAAAAATCAAATTCTGGAAAAGAATCGTCAATATAAATCTGGCGATCTAGGAACTAACTGTAACTAATCTATGAAAGAAATATTTAAATTTTTACTAATTGGCTGTTGCGTATGCTTGGGACATTTGCAAGGATTCGCTCAAAATAAGGGACAACTGGCCGCCAATGAACTTGATTTGGTAAGGGAGTTTTTGCTTAAAAACCTCAAGGCAGATGTCCGCGATACTTCGATGATGAAATACTCCAGTTACGTCATCGAGCTCGTGATTGGGGATTCGGTATCTATTCATTATCCCTTTGAAGTTTCAACTCACATTGCTCAACGAAAAACTCGACTAGAGCTAAAACTGAAAGAGTTTTTAATTGAGAATAAATGGGATTTCAAGTCTACTACCCTATTTATTTTTCCAGTCATTCAAGTCTGGAAGGACAAACAAGAGCGAATCGATAATCTGGAAGAAGCCTTGGAAAAGATCTACGGAAATGGGCTGATTTACATGAACTCCTCATTCAAGCTAAGGTTAGAATCACCAATTCTCATAAAGGTGTTTGAAAGAGAAGTTTAATTCATTTGCACATGATTAAGCTACTAAATCATTCAATTCTAATAATATCTTCCATCATCTTTTTCAGCTGTGCCTCAAGAGAAGAGCAGGAGATCAAGGAATTGATGAGCGTCGTATTTGAAGGGGAACTGAGCCGAGGCGAAGAAGTCATCGTGTTTGCAGAAGCGGAGGAGAATTGGCAAATCCCTTGGCTAGACTCTTGTTCGGTAGAAGGCATAATGAGTTTGCAAAGTGACTTCCATTATAAAGTTTTGTTCAAGGATGTGTTCACAGAAGAAGATGCAGAAAAGATTTGCAGGGAAGGGAAACAAGCTTTCCAATTCCAACTGGATATGTTTCCGGCGGGAGTGAAAGTCTCTTCTGAAAAGGGGCGGTACGACAGTTTGTCAAAAGCTTTTTATACTGCTATAGGTGCGCCGGAAAGAATCGAAGTTGATAGGAAATTGAAGAAATACATGAGCTATAAGACGATTTCTAAACCAGTGTTTTTACAAGATAACCGATATGCGTTCTTATACATGGCCGAAGAAGGATCTCATCTTTCTGTGTTCAAAAAGGAAAATGGTAAATGGGTTCATTACTTTACCAGTACCATGATCCTGGTTTAAGAGGATAAGATGAGTAAAAAGTTGAAGCTGGCTGTGAGTATATTATTGGATTTGGTTTGTACTTTCAAACAGTAGGCAGACTTGCTACCTCAACGTTTTTCCTAGCTTCCCTTTCAGGGACGTGAATGCATAAAAAAACCTCCCAAATGGCTTTGGGAGGTTCAATGTGGGTGGTCCGTGGACTGTGGACCGTGGACTAATTTTTTTATTTCTTCATTCCCATAAAGTCCACCACAAAGTAGCTCATTACACGTACGCCCAAGACAAATCCACTCTCGTCCAAGTAGAAATCAGGGGTGTGGTGCGAAGGGGTTTTGGTCGGATCAGCTCCTTTTTTCATGCCGCCCAACCCGATAAATAATCCCGGCTTTTCGCGCTGGTAGAAACTGAAGTCTTCCGCTCCCGTTACTGGAGGATTGACATGTACATTGGCCTTGCCTGCAGCAGCCTCCAGGGTGGATACCATCTTGGCTGTCAAGGCAGGGTCATTGATTGTAGAAGGATACAGCTTGGTGATGTTGACCTCTGCTCGCGCGCCTGCACTCTCTGCGATGTTGGTTGCGATCTCGGTGATGCGTCGGTGTACCAGCTCCTGCTGCTGATCTCCAAAGGTGCGGATCGTACCGATCATCTCTACTTTTTCAGGAATGATGTTGTGACGAATGCCTCCATGAATGGCACCTACGGTGACTACCGCAGGATTTTGGGTTACGTTGACGCTACGAGAAAGGATCGTTTGTAACCCTGTGACGATTTGCGAAGCAGTGACGATCGGATCCACCCCAAACCAAGGGGATGCGCCGTGGGCCTGCGTGCCGTGCACGATGATTTCCAAGTTGTCCACTGCTGCCTGCGCTGGGCCGGAACGGTAGCCAATTTTACCTACTTCAGTTTGTGCAGAAATGTGAAGGCCAAAGATGGCATCCACGTCTTTCATCACGCCTTCGGCCACCATTTGCTTGGCACCCCAAGAGGTGACGCCAGGGATGTAAATTCCTTCCTCAGCGGGCTGAAAAATAAATTTTACGGAGCCTTCCAACTGTGCTTTCATGCCAGCAAGTACCTCGGCCACTCCCATCAAGATGGCCACGTGAGTATCGTGCCCGCAGGCATGCATCACACCGGTTTGCTGTCCGTTGTAGGTGGTAGTGACATTAGATTTGAAAGGCAAGTCCACGCGCTCAGTTACAGGAAGCGCATCCATGTCGGCCCGCAGGGCAACCATCGGTCCAGGCTTACCCCCACGCAAAATGCCGACTACTCCGGTAGTGGCAACACCTTCTTGTACTTCGATGCCCAAGGCACGCAAGTGGTCCGCTACCTTTTTGGCAGTACGCGTTTCCTCGTTGCCTAGCTCAGGGTGCTGGTGGATGTCACGTCTCCAGTCGATGACTTTGCTTTCAATGGCTGCTGCCTGCTGGTCAATGCTAGGGCGAAGTTTGCTTTGGGCAATTGCGGTACTGCTCAATAGCAACAAGGGAAGGATTAATTTTTTCATAGGATGTGTTGGAAGGTATTCTTCTAGATGATGCTCAAATTAAATTCAGGAGCTGTAAATTCCATGAATTTTTGGATAAAGCCTAGAATTGGAGAACTTTTTGGTTCGAATTGGCTTTAATACGTAAACACAACTCTTTATGGAATTGAATCAGAAGCTGGCGGTGGTCACGGGCGTGAGCAAAGGACTCGGCTTGGAGATTGTCAAACTCTTGCTGGAAAAAGGGGCAATCGTAGCGGGCTGGGGTAGAAACCAAGCTTCCTTCAGGCACCCCAATTTTTATTTTTTCATCTGTGATGTAGCGGATGAGGCGCAAGTCGAACAGGCCTACCAAGCCACTGTTGCCCGCCTTGGTGCGGACATCCGTATTTTGATCAACAATGCCGGATTTGGAGTTGCCGGACCACTAGAAACCATGAGTACGGCAGACTGGAAATCCATGTTTGACACCAATGTCCACGGGATTTTCTACGTAACAAAGCGCATCATCCCTGCGATGAAACAAGCGGATGAAGGACACATCATCAATGTAGCCTCCATCGCTGGACTCAATGGGGTAACCAATTTTGCGGGCTATGTGGGCACCAAACATGCCGTCCGTGGCATCTCCCATTCCTTGTACATGGAGCTTCGTGACTTTGGGATCAAGGTGTCGACAATCTATCCGGGATCCATTCAGACGAATTTCTTTGATGCCATTCCGGGGATGGATGCACACGAACACATGATGCAGCCTGCCGATGTGGCCCTGACGATTGTACAAACCCTGGAAACCCATCCCAACTATTTTGTGGTCGATGTGGAATGTCGTCCACTCCGCCCAAAAGGAAAAAAATAGAGTACAGCATACCTAAAAAATCAGCCTTGTCGTTCTAAGGGCAATCTGTATTTTTGTAAGTACTCGATGTATTGAATCGCCCCAACGCATGTCTCTTCAGGTTTCTCAGCTCAGCAAACGATATGGTGCTCAAAAAGCACTGGACGACGTGAGCTTTTCAGCAAGTCCTGGGCGAATTTTGGGATTTTTGGGTCCCAATGGTGCAGGGAAGTCCACGACTATGAAAATCATCACGGGCTACCTGGCTGCCGATTCGGGAACAGTATCGGTCATGGGAGAAAATGCCTTGGCCAATCCCAAAAAGTTGGCTGCTCAAATTGGCTACCTCCCCGAAAATAACCCCCTCTATTTGGATAGCTATGTCCGTGAGTTTTTGGAATTTTCTGGCGGCATCTACGGCATGAAATCTGCTGATATTCGCCGCCGTACCGAGGAGATGATTCGCAAAACAGGCCTTCAAAGCGAGCAACACAAGAAAATCGGGCAACTATCCAAAGGCTATCGTCAGCGGGTAGGGATCGCACGTGCACTCTTGCACGATCCTGCCCTGGTGATTTTGGATGAGCCTACTACAGGCTTGGATCCGAATCAGCTCATGGATATCCGCAACTTGATCTTAGAGGTAGCCGAGAATAAGACCCTTATTTTTTCCACCCACATCATGCAAGAGGTGGAGGCAGTTTGCCAAGATGTGGTCATCATCAATCAAGGTAAAATCCGATCTGCAGGTTCGCTTGCAGACTTGAAGTCTGCAACTAGCCAAGTGACCTTGATACTAGAAACGGAAGAGCAGCTTGACTTATCCTGGTTTGAAGGGATTGGAGTACCTAGCTTTGGAACTAAGGGACCTCAGGAATTGGTGCTTCTGACCAAGGATGCAGGAGAAGCACGAAAGGCGATTTTGCAGGTGGTGAGCCAGCGGGGACTTAGCCTGATTCGCCTTGACCAAGGCGCTAAAAATCTAGAAACCCTTTTCAGAGAAATCACCCAAGGCCAATGAAAAGTTTGTTTCTCAAGGAAATCACGGCCTTTTTTGGCAGCTTGACCGGTTACCTGGTGCTGGTCTTGTTTTTAGTTGCCATCGGCTTGCTGGTTTGGGTATTTCCCGAAAGTTCAGTGCTCGATTATGGCTATGCTGACTTGGAATCTTTATTTCTCTACACCCCCTATGTATTTACTTTTTTGATCCCGGCGATCTCCATGAGGAGCTTGGCTGAGGAGCGGAGGGCGGGTACCTGGGAGCTTTTGCAGACGTCCCCGCTTAGTTTGACTCAAATTGTACTGGCCAAGTACCTTGCATTGCTCGTATTGGTTTTCATGGCGATCCTTCCCACTTTGGGGTATGCGTATTCCATTTCCCTGTTGGGTAATCCTCCAGGCAACTTGGATTGGGCGGGATTTTTTGGGAGTTGGCTGGGGCTACTGATGATTGGAGCCACGTTTGCCGCAGTAGGCTTGTTTGCGAGTTCCTTGACCTCCCAACAGGTGGTGGCCTTTGTCCTTGGCGTCTTTCTTTGCTTCGTTTTGTATTTTGGGCTAACTGCTTTGGCAGGGATGGTTTCGGGGGATTGGGCCTATTGGATCGAGGAACTCAGCTTGAGTTACCATTACAACAGTTTGAGCAGAGGCGTAATTGACAGTAGGGATATCTTTTTTCTGCTGGGGATGATTTGGGTATTTCTGGGTGCAACGGTTTTGATTTTGAAGAAGAAATGAACCAATTGAACTCCCACCGGCTATTTCCACTTGCGGCACTTTTCTTGGGCGTTCTTGTATTGCTAGGCCTTGCTCAAACGGTCCGTTTTCGAATTGACCTGACCGAAGAAAAGCGGTATTCGCTACATCCTTCCACCTTAAAGTTGTTGGAAGGCATAGATCGACCTTTGCATGTGGATATTTTATTGACTGGGGAGGATCTTCCGGGAGGGATGCGGAGACTCCAAAAATCCATCGAGGAGACCGTCCGTACCTTCAATGCTTATTCAGCTGAGAATATCACAGTATCCTATTTTGACCCGCTGGAAGTGACTGACTCTTTAAAGGAAGACTTTATTTATACCCTAGCTGACTATGGCATTCGCCCTACAAACCTTTTTGTGAATCAGGCCACTGGACAGCAGGAGCAGCTTATTTTTCCAGGGATTTTGGTGTCTGATGATACCTACGAAACAGGCGCACTCATCTTGAAAGGGGAGCGGGGAATGTCTGCCGAGCAAACCTTGAATGCCTCTATTGAAAACCTAGAGTTTGAACTATCACAGGCCATCCAAAAGCTATTGTACCCCCAAAAAAGTGCCTTGGCGATGATCATTGGACATGGGGAACTGGCAGATGACGATGGATTTGGGATGGTCGAGGCACTCACTGGACGCTATGAGGTGTTTAAAGTTCCCTTGGAACAGGCCAAAAA
>JBIIGH010000136.1:0-6592 GCA_044236565.1 Algoriphagus sp.
TCTTGTTGATCGATGAACGTCCAGAGGAAGTAACTGACATGGCTCGATCTGTGAATGCAGAAGTGATCTCTTCTACCTTTGATGAGCAAGCCGAACGCCATGTCAAAGTAGCGAACATCGTCCTTGAAAAAGCAAAACGAATGGTAGAGGTGGGCCACGATGTGGTCATCCTCTTGGATTCCATCACCCGATTGGCGAGAGCACACAACACCGTGGTGCCTAGCTCAGGCAAAATTCTCTCAGGTGGTGTGGATGCCAACGCCCTACACAAGCCTAAGCGCTTCTTTGGTGCAGCTAGAAATGTAGAAAATGGCGGTTCCTTGACCATCATTGCAACAGCCTTGGTAGAAACCGGTTCAAAAATGGACGAAGTTATCTTTGAAGAATTCAAAGGTACGGGCAACATGGAATTGGCTTTGGATCGTAAGCTGGCCAACCGTAGAATTTACCCTGCCATTGATGTCCTTAGCTCCGGAACACGTAGAGAAGATCTATTGATGGATAAGGAAGAAATGCAGCGTGTCTGGATCCTTCGCAAGCTGATGAGCGACATGACTTCCCAGGAGTCCATGGAGTTCTTACTTCAGCGCATGAAAGGTACCCGCGACAATGCGGAGTTCCTGATCAGCATGAACGGCTAAGTCTACTCAACTAACCCTATAGTAAAAAGGGGCCTTCGTTGGAAGGCCCCTTTTTTTAGTAGTAGGTAAGCGAGAAGCTCTAATTCTCCTCTTCCTTTCGAAGGTTTTTTGGCACCTTGGCCCTGCCGAATCCAATCGAACTTTTTACTCCAACAAAAGTAGCTTTCCACCAGGCATTGACCATAGATCTTTGGGTATCCCGTAAACGGTAAATTTCTCTTTTGCGCAAGGAATTAGACCCTGCACCAGGATTGGATTTTTTAACCCAAAGGTTGGCCAAAAGGGTATAGAACTTCAATTTTCCTTTGCCTTGCCCCAGGGTCAAAGTATCTAGAAACTGTAATTTTAACCCAGCATAGCCTAAGGCCATACTGCCAATTGCCTCCTGTTCATTTAAGCGAAACTGCCAGATTCCTTGTGTCACTCCACCTGCCAAAGGCTTGACAAAAGCTGTTTTGGAAAGCAAGTCCTCCGCCTCTGCAAAGGCAAAGCGATCTAGGCTAACCGAAACATCCATAGGGTAGCCTTTTTCAAAGTAGAGCTGACTAGTTAGGTTCAGCTGACTGCTATCGCTCACTTGCCCGGATAATCCCAAGTGAAACGAAGATACTGGATAGGGTTCTCCTTGTTTTCGAAGGAAAAATGGACTTGCATCCAATTGAACATTCTGGAAGGCAATGCTTCCTGGTAGGCTTGACTTTTCTCCAAATTCCCAATACTCCAATCGACTATCCCTAAATTGGAAGGAAGAAAGGTCCATGGTAATCGGTGCATGCTCCATCCAGTACTGTGGGAGTGGCTTGTAGCTATTCGGATCCATGGGCTTTCGTTTATCCCTGAAAAGAACAACATTTGCCCTATCCGCCTGCAAGAATTCCCCTTTGAACAATCCATCTTGAATTAGTTTTTGTGGTTCAATTCCATGGATTTCAAGTATCTCTACTCGCGCAGTGACCGCCTCACGCTGAAAAGGGAAGCTATTCAAATACCCATAAATACCCAATCTTGGCCTGTAGTGAAGACCCTGGAGGTATAGGTTTTGATCCAAAAAACGAAGGCTATCTAACTGGAAGTAGTAGGCACTGTCCTGCACATAAGCCTTGTAATTTGCCAAGCTTAGCGATTTGGTTTTAGTCAATAGCTCTTTCCAGGTTGGGAGTTTCTCTATAGCCAAGAGATCTATACCTAATTGCTCCAGGCGAGCATCTACTTTTGGGAAACTGAGATTGGATAAGGCTTGACCTCCCTTCCTGAAAAAATCAAACTTTCCATTTTCCAGTACCAAGTCCCCAAGCACTAGGGATTGAATTACCCCTTCTTTGGTTTTTTTAATGCTCTCAAAACCTACTTGGCTAGGGGTATTCAAACTATCCAGGTTGATGGAAAATACAGGGTTTTCAACGCGCACTTCGCGTAAGTCGACCTTTTTAGTAGTCAAAATATCAAGCAGACTATTCTTTTTGAGGACAACGCGCTCAATTTTCCCATCAAAAATGGGCTTGCCAGGCATTCCCATCTGGTTTTTTGGATGGATGCTCAAGCCTGAAAAAACCAATTCTTCTAAATCCTCGCCAAAGCCAAACACCTCAAATTTTAATGTATGGACACTGTCTGGAAGGGCAAATTCAAAATTACTTAGCCCTAAATTAATCCCTTGATAGGTTTTGGTAAGGTCTTGCGTACGGACGCGCAGGCTATCCAAATCAAACTGGGTGATGTTTAGCCCAAAACCTGTTTTAATTGCCTTTGTAGATTGATTTTGGTCCAAATAGTTGAGCTGCAAGGTAGCATTGCTGGTCGTAATCGTGTCAATGTGCACTTGCTCGACTGCTCGCTGTAGCGCAAGATTTCTAGCGCGACGAGTCGTTTTATCCGAAGCGGCAATTTGACGATCTAGCCCAACGGCTAGTTCTCCCCCATCAATTTCAAGTTTTTCAAGGTTGAGCACATTGTCAAAAATGAAGGCTTCCATATTGACTCCACGAAGGGCAACCTTTGGAAAGTTGAACCCAAGAGCAAGTCGTTGATTTCCTACTTTTCCTGGGAGCAGCCTCAAATTTTCAAAATCCAAGGTTCGAGTCCTGGAGTTGTAGTTGAGGTAATCCGTATCCACCAAGTACTTGCCTCCAGCCAAACTAAACGAATAGGAGTTGAAGGTCAAATTAACCTCATCTGAAAACAAGGTTCTGTTATCATTTACAAGATCATTATCTTCTATGGAGAAATTTTTAAGGGTGAGAAAAAGCTTGTCCTCCTCAAACCTGGTGACCGCTTCTTTCACTTTATTCTCGTAGCGGATTTTCGCATTAGCGATCCGAGCAGAGTCTACCTGAATCGTTTTAAAATACCCAAGCAGAAGATCCTTTAAATCTGCCGCGGACTGCAGGGCATTTTGAGAAGCTTTACTTTCCTTGGATCGATAGGTAGACCAGTAAAAGATTGGCGCATCCAATTGCAGGTGATTTAAGTGCAAGCGCTGATCAAATAAAGCTTCCTTAAATCCAATACCCTCAGCCCGAAATAGCGGAATAATAAAATCCACAGCAGAAGTTTTTCCGAGCGCTTGCAACTGTTCTCGCACCTGGGTAGGTTCTGCAGGATGTATACTCAGATTTTTTATTTCTAACCGCTCTTTTTTAGAATTGATGGTGAGTTCTTCGGCTAAAAATTCATGGAGGTTGTCCCGTAGTTTTAGACGGTAATCGAATAGGGTCAACTTGATCTCCTGAAACTGAAATTGTTCTTGAAATGGCAACAAAATGCTAGGTTGAACCTTCAGATTTTCAAGTTCAACACTGTAAGTTCCAAGTTCCAAATCCTTACTTTTTTGACCAGATTCCTCTTTGAACAGTAATTCACCCTCGGTAATTGTGAGGGTTTGAATGGCTACTTCATCAATCAAACCTGAGAGTAGGGCTATGAAAGCTGAATTCCTGACTTTGGAATTTTGAGAATTAGTTTCGCGAATCTCTAATTTGGGCTGAAGCAGGGATAGCGTCTCAATTTCCAAATCTCCTTGGCGGTACCACTTTTTCAAATCCACATTCTCAAAGGTAAATTCCGCCAGGTCCAATCGATAGGTGGGCTGAGCGGAGCCCTTAAATGCAGCAGTTGACGGAGGTGATAACTTGAGGTTTGTGCCCGTTAATTCATTTTTAAATGTAGAAGCTTCCAACTTTTCCCCAGACAGCAGGTGTGTACCTCCAGAAAGAAAGACCTGGGCTTTTCCAATTTTCATGGAAGCGTCCGAACCATAGAAAAATTGGCCCCTTCGCTTTAGGCTATCCTCCCCTAAGTAGAAATCGACCATATTCAAATCCAGTTGCTCCAACTGGATCCTGTTGCTCAGTGAATCTTCTTTCGCTCTCTTTAAAAAGCTTGCCCCTTGGATGGATAATTCTTTAATGGAAAATTCGTTCAATTTCCCACGGATAAATGCGTGTAAATCTGCTTCAGGTCCTGTTGAGGAGTATTTAATGGAAGATTGAATCACTTCTATCCGCGGAGCTTTGAGTTTAAGCTCCTCAATGGCCAGCGTAGAAGACCTAAATGCTTGGTTCAAATCGACCTGACCAATATGTAGCTCGGCTAAATCTAAAGCATAGTAGGTGGTACTTTCTTTGCTTAGATCAGGTACCAAGGTAAATTTCTGAAGGTCTATCGTTTGCTCCAAGGAGGAGAGAAAGACACGGTCTGAGGTTATTCGATGGACTCCATCTGGCAAACTGAATGTGGCTTCTTCCAATTCAAATTCGAAGCCACGCGCATTGAATGGGGTTTGCCAGGATTGATTTGGAATCCAATGCAGGTCCAAGGCTTTGAAAGACGCGTCTTTAGCGAGAAGCTCGTTTTGGCTTAAAAAATTAAGAAAGAATACTTGGGCATGATCCACTACTAAACTCCCAACAGTTACAGCAGAAAACGGTAGCCGTCGCAGACTTTTCTTCAATTCGCTTTCCAACAGAACAATTGGAGATTTATTCCTAGAAAGATTGCCTTCTTCTGGCTTGCTGTAGGAGAATTTGGGGCTATCTAATACTTGAAAATTAGGGACGTCTAACCTGATTTGATGAAAATAAAGCTCCTGATCCCAAATTCCATACCAGAGCCCTGTAAAGGCAAGTTCATCCAGCGTAAGTTCGAACAACTTCTGTTCCGCACCCGCTTTTTCAGGATGGATTGGCTTCATTACGATGCCGTCCAGGAAGATTCCTCTTCGAATCAGGGAAAGGTATACCCGATTGAACTCAAGTTCGTACACCCCATTCACCGATTCATTCACCCGCTTTCGAATCAAGCTTCCTAAAAAAATATTTGCTCCAAAATAAAAGACAAACTCAAGGAAAAGTATTACCAGAAAGGATATCCCTGCTATTCTAAGCCATTTTTTTCTGGAGGCAGACCCCCTTTTGGGTTTTTCCTTAGAATTAGACGTTAGAGACATACAAAAATAATAGGAGTGAAAGATACCAAACTTATTTCCGTATACGAAAAAAGCAGCCATCTGGCTGCTTTTTTAATGCTGTAGGGGAAGGATTCGAACCTCCACGCGGCAGTTAGGCATGAACTTTTGAAACATGCTTTATCCCATTCCGATCTTTACGACCGGCATCCCCACCCCCGAGACAGGAGGGCTTGTCTGCCAATTTCAACACCCTACAAGATGGATTTAAAGCGAATGTCCGCTTTTGTATGAGCCGTAAACTCAACAAGAGTAAATGTATAAAAAAGTGATTTTATTTAAAAATATTTTAATGAATAACTTATTTTTTTATTGTTTTTTTATTTCAACGGCATTTTTGTTGTCGTTTTAATATTTAAATAGGGGTTAATAACTAGAAGAATTGTCGTTTTGAAAATTTTGGAGGAGCCCGCTAATTCAAAAAATAACCCTTGAGGTAGTTCGGTTTGGGCAAATAAAAAAACCATGAAAAAATTCATGGTTTTAGTCAATTAACAATAAACCCAAAATAACCTGTTGTAAGAGAAGGAGTTGAACCTTCAAAGTAACAAACACAAAAGATTTCTATTTGTTTTCTTTTCCTGAATTGACAGCTTCTTTTGTCAATTTTTTTTGCCTTACAAAATCTGTTGCGGTACTAAAACTACAACAAGACAAAGGTACAACATGAGGGTCTTATTTTGAATATATTTCAATATACCTTCTAAAAATTTACATTATTTTTAAGGAAATCGATTGAAATATATCAAGCTGTAAATTTTTTGAGTGTTTGGCCAATTAAAATTGAGGAATTGGCATAAAAAATCAGGCTGTTTGTTTAACCAGTGGGTTTTTGAATCCTGCCTTTTCTGTTTTTTCAAAAAAATCAACTCAGTCTACCTGCACATACTGCTCCCATTTCTGCAAGACCGTTGAAAAATCTGCTGGCAACGGCGCCTCAAAGTAGAGGTTTTTCTTCGTGATTGGGTGCACAAATCCCAAACTCATCGCATGCAATGCTTGCCTTGGCATTGCATCAAAGCAATTGCTGATAAAGCTCTTGTATTTGGCGAATTGAGTCCCCTTTCGAATCTTATCTCCCCCGTACATCGCGTCATTGAATAAAGGATGCCCTAAAAATTTAAAGTGTGCCCGAATCTGGTGCGTTCTCCCTGTTTCCAAGGTACACTGCACCAACGACACATACCGAAGACGCTTCAACACCTTCCAATGCGTAATGGCATGCTTGCCTTGACTGCCATCTGGAAATACTTCCATCACCTTGCGGTCTTTGGCACTGCGTCCCACATGCCCTACGATAGTACCTTCATCCGCTTCTGGCTCACCCCAAACCAAGGCCAAATAGGTACGCTGAATGGTGTGGTAAAAAAATTGAGCCGCCAATGGCGCCATGGTCTCCTCTGTTTTGGCAATCACCAACAAGCCCGAAGTATCCTTGTCAATCCGATGAACCAAACCTGGGCGGCCTACATTGCCTTTCATTTCAGGC
>JBIIGH010000137.1:0-6570 GCA_044236565.1 Algoriphagus sp.
AAAGGTTGGGAATTGCAGCTCCCAATCTCCACCTGATCAGTCCCTTGGGCTACTTGGAGTTTAACCACCTCGTGCAGCACGCCAAGGGGATCATCACCGACTCGGGTGGGGTGACGGAGGAAGCTTCCGTGATGAATGTACCTTGCCTGACGCTACGGGATAGCACTGAGCGCGCGGAGACGATCCATCTGGGAACCAACGAACTGGTCGGCACCGATCCAAAAAACCTCAAGCCTTACCTAGATAAAATTTTACGCGGTGAATGGAAACAATACCAGGGGATCCCTCTTTGGGATGGCTGCACTGCGGAGCGCATTGTGGATATCTTGCTAAAGCATTACAGCTAAGGCTCTTTATTTAACGAAAAAAAATTACTCTCGCAAAAAAGGAAAGTCGCGAAGATCAAGACCCCTTGGCGGCTTTGCTTCGCTGCGCCTTTGGGTGAACAAAAAAAAGAATGTCTCGCAAAGAAGGGAAGGCGCAAAGAGATAATCCTTTGCGCCTTCCCTTCTTTGCGACTTTGCGTGAATTATTTCTTTGCCTGGATGGAGCGAGCGAATCAATCAACCCAGCCCCAGGGAGCAGGAGGAGTTTCGATGGGTTTGGTCAGATCAAATCGTACCGAGAAGAGCGTTGCAGATCCTAGTCTCCTCAAGTTGTAAGTAAAGGAGGTTTCATCAAGGGTGATCCACCATACATTCCCAACCGCTGCGGGAAGTAAGCCCGCAGTAAATGCATCTGCTGGAAAAAACTGCGTGCTAGACGAACCCATATTGGTGGCCTTACCACCGTATTGGGTGACCGCATCCTCCGAACCGTCAGCATGCCGGTGGTCGTGCTTCAACTGAATCAACTGCGCATCGTCCATCGTCAGTATCCAGGTACGAGAGAGATCCTCTCCTACGAAAAAAGGAATCCGCAGCCGCCCATCCTCACAACTTCTCACATGCATCACCAACTTGCCGGCAAAGCGTGGATCAGATTCAGGAGACACCAACTTGCCTTCATAGGCCTTGCCACAATGCGTTGCAAGCAAACCCCAAAACTGTTGGGATGGTGCCTTCACTTGGGCAAAAGAAAGGAGGGTGGAACAAATGGAAAGAAAGAGGAGAAGGCTGTATTTTTTCATAGCGCACAAAGTACTCCATTTTGTTGGAAGGATAATCACCCCAAAGTCTTGACATAAAAAAAGCCACCCCAAAGGATGGCTTTTTTTGAATTTTGAATTTGAAGCATTAGAAGGAGAACCCTAAGCTAAAGTTAGCTCGAACTCCAGGAGCAAGCTGGGTAAAGAACTGATCTTGTGCTCCATAAGAGCTGAAGATAAATTCACGCTTGTCGTTTAGCAGGTTTTGAACACCAAAGCTTGCACGAATGCGCTCGTCTGCACCAAAAGTTTTGTTGATGTTCAAGTTCAAGGAATTGAAAGGTACTGCATAGGTATCGGTACGGTTACCGAAGCCAACCATGTTAAGGGTTGGTCCCTGCACGTTGTAGTAGATACCTGCTTCCCAACCCGTATTGAAGTCCGAATAGGCAATACCTGTATTGATAATGTAGGGTGCCTGACCAGCCATGTCTCGAGTATCACCAATCTCTTGGCCTTCACGCGCAGTGAGTTGTCTGGATCTTTTTTCCGTAGCGGACATGCTGATTTGCGACTCGGTAAGTGTCAAGTTGGTATTCCACTGGAATTTTTCAAGACTCGGGCTGATAAACTTCAGTGACTTTCTGAATTCCAATTCAACCCCCAATACGGTACCATTTCCTACGTTTCTTGGCTGGAAAGATCCAGGGTCAGAAAGGAACTGTACGATTTCGATTGGGTTTTCAAAGGTCTTGTAAAACGCCCCCACAGACCACATTTCACCTTTTGGCTGGAACATTTCCCAACGCACATCGAAGTTATTGATTCGAGTTGATCTCAAATTACCATCCCAAAGGACCTCAGTGCCTGCATTTGTAGTTTCTTGAAATAATCCTCCAACGAAAGTTCTTCCTGTAATCGGGTCAATGATTTCAGCAAATGAAAGTTCCTTAAACGAAGGTCTTGCAATTGTTCTCGCTGCAGAAAAACGAAGATTCTGTGATTCTTTTAGTGCCAAAACCAAATTCAAGGTTGGGAAGAAGTCCAAATCATCCAATACCTTTTCCTCATCAAATACAATGGATGCATTTTGGTTGGTTCCAGAGTAGTATTGCGTGTATTTTTCCACACGAACACCCACAATGGTTTTCAGTTTAGCAAGCGGATTGGCCTCCACACTCGCATATCCTCCGATGTTGGATAGGTTGGACTGAAATTTATTTGGGTTGTTCGGAATAAAGTCTGGGTTGTAGCGAACTCCATTACGATTGGTTGGAGAAAACAAGTTGCTTTCCTTCAACACTGAGTTAGGATCTCCATCCAAAGGGGTTGTTCCTGTAGGGAATTGGAAAGATTGGATTTCAAAATCACGTTCTTTGTAGGCATAAGAACCACCAAATTTAAACTTGGCATCTTGGTTCCAAAGGCTCATGTTTTTGGTGAGGTCTAACTTTCCTACCAAGTTATTTTCCTCCAAATTTCTCCAAATACGAGCAGGTAACCCTACTTCAGGAGAGATGGTATTGGTTGGCAATCTAAATCGAGTAAAGCGGATATCTGGATCTTCGATGGTAGAACGGGTAGGAGCCAACTTCCAGTTGACTTCCCATGCTTTTCCTTTGATGAAGTGATTACCAGATAGCAATACACTAGTTAGACCACGTTGGCTATATTCTAAGTTGTACTGCTTGGCCTCGTAGTTTGCTCCCAAGTTGGAGTTTTCGTAATCGAAAATACCTGCTTTGGATTCCCCATTTTGAAGGTGCAAAAAGTTGAGTTTGTATTTGGAGGTTTTCGTTTTTAAGGCGATTCCAGCAATTCCACCTAGAAGCACACTGTTTACTCCATAGTTACCGGTCTGGATTTGAAGGGCATCCAACTCATTCTGTTTGGAATCGATTGGCTTCGCAAACAGGTTGAACTGTGCATCTTGGTAAAATTCTGTATCATTTTTGTAAGTCAACGCGGCGTTGTAGCCCCAAGTAGCCTTAGGTCTTACGATTTGATTTCCAAAGGAAAGTCCTAATCCAAAGTCCATCATGGAAGTTTGGGTAGAAGCCCCCAAGGTCTTATTGAAGCCTCTTAAAAGTTGTTGAAATTCTTGACCCTTGGCTCCGTTTGGATTTCCAATTACCTCAGCAAATTGTGGGATATTGGTTCTACCGCCAGTAGGATTGGCACGGGTACCGTCATCGTAACCCAACCAATCGGTTTTACCTCCCTGATAAGCAAGGTAATTCTTGTTAAAGTGCATGGAAGGATTTAATCCTCCAGATATGTTCAAACGGAAAGTTTTCTCCTCAGGAAAATCTTTGGTTTCGATGTCCACTACTCCTCCTGTAAAATCAGCAGGTAGCTCAGCAGTGAAGGACTTCGATACCACAATGTTGTCAATAACATTCGTAGGAAAAATATCCATTTGAATGGTATTTCGATCTGGATCCAATCCAGGAATATCCACTCCATTCAATACCGTTTTGGTGTAGCGATCTCCAAGACCACGAACGTACACGTATTTTCCTCCTTCGATGGAAACTCCAGTTACTCGCTTTACCGCAGAAGCAGCATCCCCGTCACCAATTTGACGGAAGGTGCTGGCAGAGATGCCGTCCAACAAGTTGGGTGCATTCCGTTTTACAGACATCAAAGCAGATTCTGTAGTACGGATCGCAGCAGCAGAGACAGTGACTGTCTCCAGTTCTGATTCTTCTGATTTGAGAAGCACATCGGAAAGCACATTCACTTTTCCAACTTCTACTACTACCTCGGTCAAGTTGACCGTAGCGAAGGAGATGTAGGAAATCTGAAGGGTGTAAGATCCAGGAGCAAGTTGAATTTCAAACTTTCCATCAAAATCAGTGACAGCACCTGTAGATGTTTCTTTGACCAACACCGAAACCCCGTAAAGCGGCTCGCCGGTGGATTCATCAAAAATGGCGCCACGGATGGTGCCATTCTGGGCAAATACAAAGCCCGTAATCAATTGAAATGCAATGATAAGGAGTAGAACGACCAGGGGTTTAATGGGCAATTCTTGTTTTTTCTTGTTCATACAGCGTTAGGTAATATTCTCTACTAATTGTAAAAAAGGAAAGGAAGGATCCTTGCAAGACCTTCCTTTCCTTGTGGGAAATTCAATTATTTAAAATCGGCTAGTGCACCAGCCTTTTCAGCCCAAGTCCAACCTACGAAAGCAGCTTTATTAGCGCCCACGGTGTTTGCCTTCAAGGCAACTTCAGCAGCATATACATCTGTTCCGTTTCTGAACGCGGTAGTCAAAGCGACACCTGCCTTAAGTGTAGCCTCCAATTTGTTGAAAACTAGGGGACCTGTAGTTCCAGTGAAGTTAGGCACAGTCGCAGCATCAAGACCGAAGTCACCTCTACCTGCGTTGGCTACGCCGTTGTAGGTATCAGCAGGAGCAGGGAAGTTGAAGAAGTAGAGGTTTTCGAAAGTTCCTCTTGCTTTAGATCTAAAGTCGGCCATTTCAGAAGCCGGGTGACCTTTTACAGATCCGTTTTTCACAGTATGTGCAGCATTGTATGCACCTTCTGGACCGTCGATTTCAAGTGCGTGGTCAGTATTCACACCACAGATTACTAGGAAGTTGTCCAAAGTACCTGCCCAAGACTGGTCCGTATCTACTGCGTCGTCACCAGAGTTCCAGATCAATGCGTTCTTTACAGAAACTGTTCCACCAAACCATTCGATGCCATCGTCCTGGTTGGCTACTACTTCTACGTTTTCGATTACTGTACCAGAACCTACCCCGCCAAGTGTCAAGCCGTTGATCTCGTTACTAGCACCGATCAAAGCACCACCATGACGGATAGAGATGAATTTGATGATACCCGAGTTGTCAGCATCGTTTGTTCCACCGTAAAGTCCGTTGGTATCAGAAGCTGGAATACCTTCAATTTGAAGTTCAGCAACGTCACCTGCCAAAGAACACTTCGCTCTTCCAAGAACAATCAAACCACCCCAAAGTCCTTCCTGAGTAGGTTCCAAGTTTGGAGAAGCAATCTGACCTGGAGCAATCTCGTCTGCTACAGAAGTAAATATGATTGGCTCAGTTGCAGTGCCCTGCGCGTCGATTTGAGCGCCTCTTGCGATTACCAATGCAGTTGCATTAGCACCAGTTCCTGCTTCACCTTTCACAATAACTCCTTTTTGGATCGTCAATTTAGCACCAGAGGTAACTACAATTCTACTTCCTAAAATGTAAGTTTTACCAGTTACCCAAGTGGTGTTAGCAGTAATATTGCTAGTTACACGAATAGTTGTTGGCTCAGCACCTACTGACAATACGTGTGTCGCTTTTGCTACATCACCGTCTGTATCGGTCACTGTAAATTCGAATACTAGGTTTTTGCCTGCGTCAGCAGCGATAGC
This sequence comes from Algoriphagus sp., assembly GCA_044236565.1. Classification (GTDB taxonomy): domain Bacteria; phylum Bacteroidota; class Bacteroidia; order Cytophagales; family Cyclobacteriaceae; genus Algoriphagus. The sequence continues at coordinate 5,480 of JBIIGH010000137.1, forward strand.
AGTGTACTCAAATGGAAAAGTTGCACTAGTTCCAGTCAATGGAAGCGTAGATAGCGGAGCGCCATCTTTAGTGATTGATAGCGATACAAGACCATCAAGGCCTTCAGCAGAACCGGTTACCGGACCTAGTTTTGCACCTGCATCAATTTTAGCAGTTGCTGGAATGCCGGAAATAGTCACGCCATTGTCTGGCTTCTCTTCTTCTTTACAGCTCGTAAAAGCGACCGTAAAGGCGGTAAGTAGAGTGAATAAATAAGTAAACTTTTTCATTTAGTTATAATTGATTAGGGTTTTGCGAGTTGATTACGTCACAAAGGTGAACCCTAATTATTGCCCAAAAGAAAAAATAGAATTATGGTTATTTTAAAAATTTTGGCGGCAATTAACCTGTATTTAACGAACAGGGCATAAAAAAAGGCTTTTCATTCGAAAAGCCTTTTAAATGGGGTTTTGATGTTACTTCAATGTTACGGACTTATTAATGGGCACTTTTTCAAGTAATGTTTTCACCAAGTCTCTTGTGCTTACTCGATCCGCCTCAGCTTCGTAATTGAGCAATATTCGGTGATTCAAGACGTCCTCGGCAATTTCTTTGATGTCCTCAGGCAATACGTAATCTCTGCCATCCATAAAGGCTACCGCCTTAGCTGCCAAGTTCAGGTTGATGCTGGCACGTGGAGATACACCAAACAAAATGTACTTGGCTTCGTCCTTCAAGCCATAGTCTGCAGGGAAACGGGTGGCAAATACCAATTCGATGATGTAATGCTCCAAAGGCTCCGCTAAAGTCACCGCGTTGATTTGATTTCTGATATCAAAAATATCTTGCTTGGATAGGATCGGCTTCACATCGGCAGAATACTGCATGTTGGACATTCTGCGCATGACTTCCATCTCATCCGATTTGCTCGGATAGTCAATGTGCACCTTCATCATAAAACGGTCGACCTGCGCTTCTGGAAGTGGATACGTTCCTTCTTGATCTACGGGGTTTTGCGTAGCCAACACCAAGAACGGTCGATCCAAAGTATAAGTCGTCTCACCAATGGTTACCTGCTTTTCTTGCATGGCTTCCAAAAGTGCGGACTGCA
>JBIIGH010000012.1:0-22492 GCA_044236565.1 Algoriphagus sp.
TTGCAACTTGAAAAGCAAGAATCAACTTACATACAGGCCCTCAACGCAAAGAAAATCACATCCCTTGCTTTTGAGTACCTGGAAGACAAGGTGGGAGGGATGCCCGTGGTGCGTGCCATGTCAGAAATCGCTGGAAGCACGGTGATGCAGATTGCATCGGAATACCTTTCTAGCGTAAACGAAGGAAAAGGATTGATTTTAGGAGGAATTACGGGGGTGCCACCCACTCAGGTAGTCATCATTGGCGCAGGAACGGTAGCGGAATATGCTGCTCGCACCGCCCTTGGTTTGGGTGCTAACATCAAAGTTTTTGACAATCACCTCTACAAGCTCCGCAGGATCAAACAGCTACTTGGACAACAGATTGCAACTTCCACCATCGATAACGCGAATCTCTCACAAGCCTTGGCTGAGGCAGATGTAGTCATCGGGGCCTTGCGAGCAGAGAAGGGGAAAAACAAAATTGTAGTTTCCGAAGAAATGGTGGCCAAGATGATGCCTGGGAGCATTGTGATTGATGTGAGTATTGACCAAGGTGGCTGCATTGAAACAGCACAGGTCACCTCTCATGAAAACCCGGTGTATCGCATGCATGAGGTGATCCATTATGGGGTGCCGAATATTGCGTCACGAGTCGCCCGAACAGCCTCGTATTCCTTGAGTAATATTTTTACCCCAATACTGCTCCAAATGAATGATTTGGGAGGAGCTGAGGAAATGATATTTACCTACAAATGGTTTCTCAAAGGGGTGTATACCTACCGAGGAAGTTTGACCAATGCATTTATGGCTAAGAAATTTGGATTAAGCCACAAGGAGTTGCAGCTGTTACTAGCTGCTCGGTATTGATACGAACTGCTGGTAGCACCTCATTTCAGATTAAAAAAAATGACTTATTTTTGATGGATTTATCTGCGAATTTCCAATCAGTACTCATGCGAAAAGTTCTCCTTGTTCTTTCCTTCTTTATCAGTACTGCCTTTGCACTAGCGCAACAGCCTCCAGCTGCCTACCTCAAAGCCAAATCCGATTTGGATGCGAAGTCCTATGGAATGGCAAAAGATGGATTTGCAGTTTTTCTCGATGAGACAAAATATGGAGTGCTCTCCTATTATGCGGCCTTTCACAGTGCTGAGGCGGCACTTGAACTCAATCAAGCTCCCCAAGCCATTGAGTTGCTATCTGCCTTGAAAGGAAAGGTTTGGAGCCAATCCGAAGAGACTACCTACCTACTTGCTTTGGCTTATTTTCAAAATAACCAACTTTTTGAGGGTCTTCAAGCATTAAAAGGCCTCACCCGTGAGCCCTTGTTGAGCAAGGGATACCGTGCTAGTTTCTCTTATTTTCAAGCAGACTCTCTCAAGTGGAGAGTTTTGCCTCCGTTAACTGAATTGATGGATAATCAGGGATTAACTGCTGCAATGGCTTATGGATTGCTAAAAAAGCCCATTCTATCTGCTGAAGAACGTGGTGTCCTCAATCAACTTATAAATTCTGTGACGCAACCAGCATTGAAGGATAAGGTGCTAGATGTTGTGGTCATCTTGCCGTTTACCACGAGTGCAGAACAAGACATTTCTTTGATGGAATCCACCAACTTTTTATTGGAACTTTACCAAGGGATTGAATTAGAAGTGGCTAGACTCAAGGAAGATGGCGTAGCGATTCAGTTGCATACCTTCGATTCAAAGCGAGACCTGGAATACCTAAATGCACTTGTAAATGATCCAACTGTCCTTGCAGCAGATGTAATCTTAGGTCCCATTTATCCAGAGGAAACAGCCCTAATAAGTGCTTTTGCTGAGGCTCAAAAAATCCCGTTTATACACCCACTTTCCAATCTCGGAGATCGGTATGAAGAAAGCCAATTTAGCTACTTGTTTAGGCCTTCCCTAAGTTCCTTGGCAGATGGGATAACGAACACATTAAAAACCCAAGGATGGGGAAAAACCGTAGCCATTGGTTACAGCGGTAATTCTCGAGACGAGCAGCTTGGCTTACTGTTACAGAATCAATTGGCAAAGGAAGGGTTTAGTGTGGTCAAGGTTCAGAAGGTCGATTCCAAAAATGCCACTTCTTTCCTTCAAGGCTTGGGCATACGAAGAGGAAACCAACCTTCAGTAAACCAGGTGATTTTGCTTTCTGATGATCCAGCACTAGCACAGCCTGTTTTTTCCCTCATGGAAAGCATTTCTGCCGAAGTGCCCTTGTTGGTCATGGATTCCTGGTTAGGCTATAATTTTTCAAATTTCGAAATGTTGGAATACGCTAATTTCTATTTCATTTCGAACAATACCCCAAAATACCATTCGGAAGCCATGGATGATTTCCGGAAAGCGTATTACTCCAAACACCTGCAATTCCCTTCCACCAACTCCCTTCTTGGCGCTGAACTAGTTTATTGGGTCCATGCCAATGCGGAATTTGCGCAAGATTTTGATCTCCGCCCAAGTTTGGATAAAAACGGGAATCAGTCAGGTCGACTGACATGGGGATTTAATTTTCAAAAAGTGAACAACAACAGCTATTCTCCTGTTTTTAAACTTGAATCTGGAGAATTGATCCCATTAAACTAAACCATGCAAATTTCTGAAAGCAAAAGGCTTTTTGCCCATGCTAAAAATTTTATTCCTGGAGGAGTAAACTCTCCTGTTCGTGCGTTCCGTGCCGTAGGGGGTGAACCTATCTTTATTAAAAAAGCAGATGGGGCATTTATTCACGACGAGGACGGCAATGCTTACATTGAACTCATCAACAGCTGGGGCCCCATGCTGTTGGGTCACAATTCCCCGCTGATCCGTGAGGCCGTGATTCGTGCCATGGAGGATGGAACCTCTTTTGGAGCGCCCACAGCTCGTGAGGTAGAAATGGCGGAGCTATTGGTTCGCATGGTGCCTTCTCTCGAAAAAGTTCGTATGGTCAATTCAGGTACGGAAGCCACCATGTCTGCCATCCGCGTGGCGAGAGGCTACACCGGGCGGGATAAAATCATCAAAATGGAAGGACATTACCATGGACATGGAGATTCTTTCCTCATTGCTGCAGGCTCTGGCGCGATCACCATGGGGCACCCGGACTCTCCCGGAGTTACGCTAGGTACCGCAAAAGACACACTTTTAGCACCCTTCAACGACCTAAATGCCATTGAGTCATTGGTGGAGGCGAATAGAGGCGAAATTGCTGCCTTGATTTTGGAGCCAGTTGCAGGAAACATGGGATTGACCTTGCCGCAAGAAGGGTACCTGCAGGGTCTTCGTGACATTTGTAGCCGTGAGGGGATTGTATTGATTTTCGATGAGGTGATGACCGGTTTTCGATTGGCCAAGGGTGGTGCGCAAGAGCGATTTGGGGTGATTCCCGATTTGACTACCCTAGGTAAAATCATCGGTGGAGGAATGCCAGTTGGGGCTTATGGAGGAAAAAAGGAGATCATGGACTTTGTATCTCCCGCAGGCCCGGTGTACCAAGCAGGTACGCTATCTGGTAATCCTATCGCGATGGCAGCCGGATTGGCGATGCTCCGTCACCTAGACACCCATCCCGAAGTCTACACTCGTTTGGAAGCCATAGGAGAAGAGCTAACTGCAGGAATAACTCGCATCAATTCAAGTTTGGGTCTTGACTATACCCTCAACAAATTGGGGAGCATGTATTCCTTGTTTTTCACTGCTAGCCCAGTCACTGATTTTGAATCTGCGAAAAAATCCGATACTCAGCTGTTTGGCCGTTACTTCCAAAGCATGTTGAAGCGAGGGGTTTATTTGGCACCGTCTCAGTTTGAAAGCCTCTTCTTATCCACTGCTTTAACGAGCGAACTGATCGGAAAGATTCTTCAGGCGCATGAGGAGAGCATGAAGGAAATTCATTAAACAAGAGACGATGATTTTGAAAGTATACGGCATCAAAAATTGCGATACGATGAAGAAAACCTTCTCTTTTTTAGAGGAAAAAGGCATTTCTTACGAATTTTTCGATTACAAAAAGCAGGCCCCTACTGTGGATCTGCTTAAAAGCTTCCTCTCAAAAACTAGCTTGGATACCTTGGTGAATCGTCAGGGAACTACTTACAAAAAGTTGGATGATTCGCAGAAAGAGGCGGTGGGGCAGGAATTAACCGCATTTCCAATTTTGATGGCGCAGCCTAGCATGATTAAAAGGCCCTTGATTGAATATCCTGATGGAAGCATCACCTTGGGATTTGTGCCCGAGCAGATTACCTCAAAACTAAAGTAAGCAGGATCACTTTATCCAGAAGATTCCTGGTTTGCAGTTAGGACTGCGGTGGAAAAAAAGCCGGTAAGTGTTTCAGTATATCTTTACTCATGCTATCCAAGTCATAGGAAGGTTTCCATCCCCAATCTACTTGCGCGCGACTATCATCGATGCTATCTGGCCAAGAATCAGCAATGGCTTGGCGGAAATCCACTTGGTAGATAATTTCAAAGTTAGGCACCTCTTTTTTGATGCTTGCAAAAATCTCCTTCGGAGAAAAACTCATGCCCGCAAGGTTGTAGCTGGTTCGGATTTTGACTGCTTCTTTGGGTGCATTCATCAAATCTAGCGTAGCCTTAATGGCATCCGGCATGTACATCATGGGGAGGTAAGTATCCTCGCTCAAGAAACAGGTAAAGGGCTGATTTGCAATTGCCTTGTGGTAGATGTCCACTGCATAGTCTGTGGTTCCTCCTCCAGGCAAAGATTTGTAGCCGATTAGGCCGGGATAGCGAAGGCTTCGTACATCTACCCCATATTTTTCGAAGTAGTAGTTGCACCAACCTTCCCCTGCAAGTTTGCTTATTCCATAGACCGTGTTTGGATCTTTTTCGCAAAACTGTGGGGTATTTATTTTGGGTGTGCCGGGACCAAATACAGCAATGGAAGATGGCCAATAGATTTTATCCAATCCACATTCTTTCGCGAGTTCCAATACATGGAGCAAGCTATCCATGTTGAGTTGCCAAGCAAACTGTGGATTTTTTTCACCTGTAGCGGATAGGACTGCAGCGAGGTGGTAGATCTGTGTTACCCTTTCCTTTTTCACCAAGGCACCCAAGACATCCTTGTCCATCACATCAAGTACTTCAAACCGGCAGTAGGGAAATTGGGTGCTTGCGGCTGCTCGTAAGTCAGTTGCAATCACTTGATCTCCGCCAAATTGATCTGCAAGTGCACGGGTTAATTCTGAGCCGAGCTGACCAGCAGCTCCAATAACAAGGATTTTGTCCATAAGGTGGTCTTTCAAATAACCCGTAGTTGCTGTCAGGGTTTTTGTTTTATATTTGGGTTCACTTGCGCAAAAATAATAAAAAACACCTGGTTCTAGCCGATTTTTGATCAGTGGAGCCTGAAATTTTAGCCAAGATTAACTCCTTAATCAGTCAACCATGTACGAGCAGTTTAAACCCAAATTAGAACAAGAATTACAGTCCATCGAGGAAGCTGGTCTATTTAAACGAGAGCGAATTATCACTTCCCCACAGTCAGCAGAAATCACCATTGCTGGAGGAAAGCAGGTATTGAATTTTTGTGCAAACAACTACCTCGGATTGTCTTCTCATCCTCGGGTAGTTCAAGCCGCTAAAGAAGCGATTGATACCCATGGCTTTGGCATGTCATCCGTTCGATTTATTTGCGGGACTCAGGATATCCATAAGGAACTTGAAAAAAAGCTTTCTGAATTTTTGGGGACAGAGGACACCATCTTGTACGCTGCAGCTTTTGATGCCAATGGGGGTGTTTTTGAACCGTTGTTTGGAGCAGAAGACGCCATCATTTCGGATGCCTTAAATCATGCATCCATCATTGATGGAGTTCGTTTGTGCAAAGCCATGCGCTACCGCTACGAGCACAACAACATGGAGGATCTGGAGAAGCAACTTCAGGATGCTGTGGCAGCAGGGGCCCAACAGAAGATCATTGTCACCGATGGAGTCTTTTCCATGGACGGCACCATCGCGAAGCTGGATAAAATTGTAGCCTTGGCCGAAAAATACCAGGCTTTGGTGATGACCGATGAGTGTCACTCCACTGGATTTATGGGAAAAACAGGTAGGGGAGTTCACGAGCACAGAGGGGTGATGGGCAAGATCGATATCATCACCGGTACCTTAGGTAAGGCCTTGGGTGGAGCTTCTGGTGGATTTACTTCTGGAAGAAAAGAGATTATTGAATTGCTTCGTCAGCGATCTAGACCTTATTTGTTTTCAAACACCTTGGCACCATCCATCACGGGAGCATCCATAGCAGTGCTTGAATTGCTATCTGAGACAACAGAGTTGAGAGATAGGCTTGAAAAAAATACAAGCTACTTCCGCGAAAAGATGGAGGCAGCTGGATTTGATATCAAACCGGGGGAACATGCCATCGTACCTATCATGCTTTACGATGCAGTGCTTTCCCAGAAGATGGCGGAAAAATTACTGGAAAGAGGAATCTATGTCATTGGATTTTACTACCCAGTGGTTCCCAAAGGACAGGCTCGAATTCGCGTTCAAATCTCCGCAGGCCATCAGCAGGAGCATCTGGATCAAGCCATTGCTGCATTTATTGCAGTAGGAAAAGAATTGGGAGTGATTCAGTGAGATAAAAAAAGGGATGTGAAAACATCCCTTTTTTTATCCTCCTACTTTGGTAGGCAAGCCTTTTTTCTTGGCAAAATCGTGTTCCGAAAGATTTTCAAATCGATCGTACAAGTCCTCGTTGTTGAGGTAGTCGTTGATGATTTCTCTAACTTCTTGAAAAGAAAGGTTGTGCAATACCTTTCCATTTTTAGCCATGGAGATTTGTCCTGTTTCCTCCGAAATCACTAAAATAAGGGCATCTGTTGCTTCTGACATCCCGATTCCAGCTCGATGGCGGAGTCCAAACTGTGCAGGCACCTCACGTTCGGTGACCGGGAGAATGCAGCGCGCTGCTTTGATTTTTCCCTTGTGGATGATTACCGCTCCATCGTGCAGCGGGCTATGCTTATTGAAAATCGCAATCAAGAGTCTTTTCGATAATTCAGCATCCAAGATATCGCCACTTTCTGCATAAAATTTCAGTTCTACTGTACTTGAAATTACAATTAAGGCTCCAGTATTTGATCCTGCTAGGACTTTGGCAGCATCGATGATAGGGCTGATATTGAATCCGGAATTTTCTTTTTTCTTCCAGAAAAAGAGCATGTCTTTCCATCCGTTGTCGTTTGAAAAAATGGAAGAGCGACCCAGGATGAGTAAGAATTTTCTAAATTCTGGAGCAAAAATAATGATAGCGGCAATCACACCGACCCCCATAAATTGCCCGAGAATGATGGAAAGTAGCTCCATTCGTATGGCCTGTACCAATAAGTAGATTAAGTACAGGGAAAGGAATCCAAGGAAAATCTTAATTGCAACAGAACCCTTCAAAAGCTTGTAGACCTGATACAATAGGGCTGCCACCAACGCAATATCAATCATATTGACGATGGAGATATCTAAAAAGCCTATTTTGAAAAGTAAGTTCAAGGGTACAATTGTTCGAATAGTTGGATAGTTTCTTTCGCCTCTTTTACATCATGTACGCGTAAGATAGCAGCACCTTGCAACAAAGCAACCATATTCAGGGCGGTAGTCCCATTTAATGCTTCATTGGCACTGATATCCAGTGTTTTGTAAATCATTGATTTTCTAGAAATCCCTGCTAAAATCGGGAGCCCTAGACGTTTTAAACTGCTTAGATGCCGCAAGAGTTCGAAATTCTGTGCACTTGTCTTTGCGAAACCAAAACCTGGATCGATAATTACATCTTTAATGCCAAATTTTGCGAATTGTTCAACTTTATCCCCAAAATAGGATAAAACTTCCGAAATAAGATCCGAATAGTCTGTTTCATGTTGCATCGTTTGAGGTGTTCCTCTCATGTGCATCGCGATGTAAGGCACGCCGAGCTGCCCAATTAAAGGGAGCATCTTGGGATCCAAATTGCCTGCTGAAATGTCATTCACAAGGTCAGCTCCTGCCTCGACGCCTGCTTTTGCTACTTCCGATCGAAATGTATCAATTGAAATGAGTGTGTCGGGAAAGCTTTTTTTGATTTCTAGGATTGCAGGAATAACCCTGTTGATCTCCTCCTCAATGGATATGTTTGCTGCTCCAGGTCGTGTGCTGTATCCCCCTAAATCCAAAAAATCTGCCCCTTCTTTGATTTTTTTTTCAGCTTCAAAAATGACTAATTTTTTATCCGTTGGAACTCTGCTCCCTTCAAAAAAAGAATCTGGAGTCAGGTTTATAATTCCCATTACCTTGGGTTTATTCCAAGAGTATAGGCATCCCTTGATTTGAAATGTATATTTTTGGGGAAATAATTTATCTTCGGTAGAAGAAATCATAGTTGATCCAGCAAATATTAAATTCAGCAGTGTGGAGACGCAGACTAGCAACGAATATAAGGAAGTAATCGCCCGATGTAAAGAATTGTTCCGTAAGAAAACCATCGATTACGGGACCGCTTGGAGAATTTTGAGATTGCCTTCGCTCACGGACCAAATTTTCATTAAGGCCCAGCGGGTACGATCCATCCAAGAAAAGGGGAATCAAAAAGTGAACGACCCCATTGTAGATGAATTTGTGGGGATCATCAACTATTGCTTGATTGCTTTAATTCAGATTTCACTTGCGGATGACGAGCGCATGGAAATTCCTTTTGACGAATTGGAGCCACTTTACGATCATTGGACTGCGGCGACTAAAGGACTTCTTGAGAACAAGAACCACGACTATGGAGAGGCTTGGAGAGACATGCGTGTGAGTTCGATGACGGATATTGTATTGATGAAACTGTTTCGCGTCAAGCAAATTGAAGACAACCAAGGAAATACGTTGGTGTCCGAAGGGATTGAAGCCAACTACCAAGACATGATTAACTACGCAGTGTTTTGTTTGATTAAACTAGGATACCATGAATAAGAACCTATTTTTCTGGATTCTCCGCATTTTGGTTGGAGGACTATTTGTGTTTTCTGGTTTGATTAAGGTCAATGATCCGGTGGGTACAGCCATCAAGTTGGAAGAGTATTTTGACGTGTTTTCCAATGATATTGCTCCGTTTTTCTACCAAGTAAAGCCTTATGCACTTCCGCTGGCTGTATTTCTGGTAGTTTTTGAGGTGGTTTTGGGAATCATGCTTTTGGTAGGGGTGCGGCTAAAAGAAACTGTATGGGCCTTGTCTTTGATGATCCTCTTTTTTACTTTTCTCACCTTTTACTCCGCTTATTTCAATAAGGTGACCGATTGCGGGTGCTTTGGTGATGCGATCAAATTGACCCCTTGGGAATCCTTCTACAAAGACATCATCTTGCTGGTGTTGATTTCTTTCCTGTTCTTCTTCAGGAAGGACCTCCCCAAGAATGCTCCTCGCTGGGCAAATTACACGGCTGGGCTAAGTTTAGTCCTCTCCTTAGGCTTGGCGGTTTATGCCATTCAAAACCTGCCATTTATCGATTTCAGAGCCTACAAAATTGGCGTGAATATTCCTGTCAACATGCAGCCTTCCGCACCGATGGTGTATACCTATGTGATGAAAAAGGGAGGGGAACTCGTGTACCTCGATCAGTACCCTACGGACGAAAGCTATGAGTTTGTGGAAATGACGCTCAACAATCCGGAGGCCTTGCCTAAAATATCTGATTTTGCTGCTTGGAATACGGAAGGGGACCAATCGGAACTTTTATTCCAGGGAAATAAGGTGATTTTGCTCAGCAGCAATTTGACAAAAATGAGTTCCTCCAACTTGGATCAACTTACTCAGCTATTTTCTTCCCTACAAAAGGCACCTGTTGAACTTATTTTTATGGCTGCAGCAACGCAGGAAGAGATTGATGCATTGATCAAAAAAATGGGTTGGCCAGTGCAGGGGCTTCAAGCAGATGCCACTGTAGTCAAGACGATCATGCGTGCCAATCCAGGGTTGATACTGTTAAAAGATGGGGTAGTGGTAGGCAAATACCACCACAACAATACCCCAGAGGCTTTAGAAGTGCTTGAACTATTTTGATGAGTACCCAGCTCAAAGTTGTATTGGTAGGCCTTCCCGGTTCGGGAAAAACTACTTTTGGCAGGCAGCTGGCAAATGAATTGGCATTTCCTTTTTTGGACTTAGACCATTTGATTGAAGAGCGGTATCAATTAAAGATCTCAGAAATCTTTTCGATTCATGGTGAGGGTAAATTCAGAGAATGGGAAACCTTGGTTCTTCAAGATACCTTAAAACAAGATTCTGCTTTTATTTTAGCCTCAGGGGGTGGAGCGCCTTGCTTTAATGATAACATGGATTTGATCAATTCCGAATCGATATCGGTGTACTTGGATGTTCCACTGCCTTCAATTTCTCGTCGCCTACAATCTTCAAGAGCACAACAACGTCCCATGTTTCAAGGTCTTGATCAAGGCGAGATTACACTCAAGCTCAAGTCTTTATTGGTGTCACGTGAATATTTTTACAACCAGGCAAAAATAAAGCTCAGCGGAGAAGACTTTTCCGCTGAGCTTTTATTGGTTGAATTGATATCAAGGCTTAAAAGTTAAACCCGACCGTAATTACCGCAGAGGTAATTGAATTCCTTATTTCAGTCAATGGCCCATAGTTAAAGCCATTGTTATCCAGTACTTTATAGCTTCTGTAGAGGCTGTTGAACTTCTGATTTACCAGAGAAAAATCAAGGTGAAACGATTCAAATTTCATACCCAATCCCCCAGAAAGTAACTGGGTGCTTTGATCTATTGTAGAATTAAGGTAGGGATCTCCTGCGTAACCGTAGCCACCACGAATTCGCCATCTATCAATTTTGGCTTCTCCACCTAGTCTAAAGTTGACCGTGCTGGTGTACAACTCTTGGATGACTTCGTTGTCGGGACCTTCGTTGAAATCTCTAGAATTGATTCTGGAAACACTGTAATCTACCCAGTCTACATCTGCTGAGATAAATCCATGCTTGCCTAAGAAGAAGGTGGCGCCCCCTCCAACTTTAAATGGAGTTCTCAGTCCGTAGTTGCTCAGGAAAACATCTGAAACTGCATTTTCTACTCCCAAGGTGACATCTTCTTGTGGGAAATAATAGTCATCGTAGGTGGCGGTCATACTTGCTTCATACTCTTCGTTTAAAGTAAACCAGGTTGGTGTTTGAAGCACAAAGCCCAGGTTTACGTAATCGATCGGTTTGTAAATCAAACCCAGGTTAAGGTTTACTCCTGTACCATTGATAAACAAGTTTTCTAGTAAGGAGGAATTGATTAGGGGCTCATTTCCAAACTCTTCATTATATTTTTTGACAGAGGAGAATTCAATGGAACGTATTCCTAGACTAGCTCCGACGAAAAGTTTGTGGTTAAAATTGGCACCATAACCAAAATTAAGTTGGCTTGCACTTCCTTCTTGCGTGACATTTTCGTCTTGAAATGGAAGACCCAAAACGAAGGAATCGTAAGACCTTGGATTTGTAATTGGCTTACCAGCTGCATCTACTGTGATGGGATTGATCTGATAAGTTTGATAGGCCAAACCAGTAAGTCCGCGGTTTTCAATTTGGCTTTCAGGCACCCCTGAAGCGTCTCCCAAATAATAATCAATGATGGAGCTTTCTCCTAATTTATCGGAATAGTACCCGAATTCATTCGAGAAATTTGCAATCCGTTGCACACTGAAGCCCCATGCTCCTCCTTTGAACGCACCTTTTTCGAGTAGGCCTTTATTAGTTGCACCAACAAAACTCAAGTTGGGAAGCGAGAAATCAGAAGTAGAAAAGGACTTGTTTTGGCCTAAATAGGTGGCGTCTGTAGACCAAAGGTCGTAACCCAAACTGATGCTGGCCTCGGAGTTTCTAAAAAAGCCAAGTCCTGCTGGGTTTCCAGAAAGGTTGGACACATCTCCGCCAAGAGACCATTGCGTACCGCCTACACTCATAATTCTGGCAGAGCCTGCAGGGCTGGCTTTACTAAATCGATATGCATCTTCGAAGTAGCCGCTTTGAGCTACTGCAGTGCCTGAAGTCAAAAGAATTAGGCAAAGAAAGGAAGCTAGTAACCTCATGTGTTAAAGGATAAGTTGAAGTTAAAACGAAGTTTTTAGGATTTCCGGATAATTTCCGCAAAAAAAAAGGGGAATTAATTCCCCCTTCCTCTGGATCCTCCTGAGCTTGAGCTGCTTGAGGATCCACTCGAACTTCTACTTGGAGCACTATAGCTTGCTCCAGAACTGGATCTGCTCGGAGCACTGTAGCTAGATGAGTTTGAACTTGATCGGCTCGGTGCGCTTCCAGAATTGTAACCATTGGACTCGCTTCGACCATAAGAGGTCGAACGTGTAGCGCCATTACTTGATCCAGTCGCTCTATTGTAGGACGGGCTACTGTTTGTTGAACGCGTAGCTCCAGTGTTGTATGAATTTGTATTTGGATTGCTATTGTATCCTCTTCCGGTGCTGCTTGGAGCCGCAGAAGGTCGAGCAGACTGTGCTGAACTTCTAGATGGCGCTACATCTCCTCTGCTTGAAGCTGCTGAGTTGACGTTTCTAGTATTGCTATTGCTCTCTACACGACTTCTTCCAGAGGAATAGTAATCGTTTTGTGAGGTGCTGAAATCACGACTTGCAGAACGAGGAGACTCAGTCGAAACCAATCTTCTTGGAGATGCTCCATTTGCATTGGCTGCATTTTCTCTGGCCTGTGCTCTCGCAGTGTTTGGAGTTCCTGTAGATTCTATCACACCACCGCCTCCATTGCTCATGGATGACCCGCGGCTTGGTCTTGCACCATACACCACATTGCGTCCACCATTTTCATTTCCTGGAAGTATAATGATCGGTCCATTGACGAGGATTGGTCTGCCCCAAGGAGAACCCCAAGTATTTCCACCCCAGAAGGGATCGTAGAATCCTCCACCCCATCCCATGTAAGGATTAAAAGGAGAGAACATTGGTCTGCCCCAACCCATGCCCATGTTAAAGCCTAGATTGAAACCTGGTCTCATTCCCCAACCAGGGTTGAAAAAGGGATCATACATGCCCATTCCGAAAGGACTCATGCCCATCATACCCATTCCAAAGGGACTGTATCCAAAATTGAAGGCAGAGTTGCCCCATCCTGAATTTCCCCATCCTGAATTAAAGTTTGATACCCTAAAGGTATTGTAGATATCAATATCTGGAGTGGAAGTACCAGTAGCTGATTGATTTTCTTCAAAGTAAACCACGTCTTCTCCTGAAGCTGTATTCAGCTGTCCATATCGAGAAAGGTATTCTGGATTGACATTTTTGGAACTGAAATTTTCCTGAGGGACTACAGTTGAACTGGCAAGATTTTGAAAAGTTGCCGGCTGGTTATTTGCTACCGCGTTTTCAGTTGCTTTCTTCACGTCAGCAGACATGAAGTACAAGTTGTCATCGAAGGAGTTCACTGCCATTTTGTTTGAAGTGCAGGAAACCAACACAGAAGTGCACAATAGTGCAGAGGCGGAAATAAATGCGATTTTCTTCATGGGTGAAGTAGTTTATGCTCGGTTATACGGAATGACCAAGTAGAGGTTGTACTTTTTGGGTTATATTTGTACTTCCTATTAATCAAAATAAACACATTTCTCCTTATACAACAAGTAAATGAGTAAAGGACTTCCAAAACGCAGTGAAGATTATTCACTTTGGTACAATGAACTGGTAAAAAGGGCCGATTTGGCTGAGAATTCTCCAGTTAGAGGTTGCATGGTGATTAAGCCGTATGGATACTCCATATGGGAAAAAATGCAAGCCGAATTGGACCGAATGTTCAAGGAAACAGGGCATTCCAATGCTTATTTCCCCTTATTTATCCCCAAATCATTTTTAAGTAAAGAGGCAAGCCATGTGGAAGGCTTTGCGAAGGAATGTGCTGTGGTCACCCACTACCGCTTGAAAAATGCGGAAGATGGTTCAGGAGTAATTGTGGATCCAGAAGCAAAATTGGAAGAAGAACTCATTGTACGACCTACCTCAGAAACGGTCATTTGGAGTACCTACAAAAATTGGATTCAATCTTATCGAGACTTGCCACTCTTGGTCAACCAGTGGGCCAACGTGGTTCGTTGGGAGATGCGAACCCGTTTGTTTTTGAGAACTACGGAATTTTTATGGCAAGAAGGCCACACTGCCCATGCTACTTCAGAAGAAGCCATGGCTGAGACCGTACAAATGATGAATGTCTATGCACAATTTGCAGAAGAGTTTATGGCCTTACCTGTGGTGAGAGGGAGAAAGACCGCGAATGAACGATTTGCAGGAGCGGATGATACCTTGTGCATCGAGGCTTTGATGCAGGATGGAAAAGCATTGCAAGCGGGAACCTCTCACTTTTTGGGTCAAAATTTTGCCAAAGCCTTTGAAGTGAAATTTGCTACTAAGGAAGGTGGATTAGAATACGTTTGGGGCACCTCTTGGGGCGTAAGTACGCGTTTGATGGGGGCCTTGATTATGGCACATTCGGATGACAATGGCTTGGTATTGCCTCCCAAACTTGCTCCTTTTCAAGTGGTCATCGTGCCTATTTACCGTGGCGAGGATGAGTTGGCGCTGATTTCGGTGAAGGCAAAGGAAATCATGGCTGATCTGCGAAAAGCAGGAATAAGCGTGAAATACGACGATCGAGACACCCAGAAGCCGGGATGGAAGTTTGCTGAGTACGAATTGAAAGGAGTACCTGTTCGTATCGCGCTAGGTCCTCGAGATTTGGAGAATAAGACCCTAGAGATTGCGAGACGTGATACGCTTACCAAAGAATCTTTCCAATGGGAGGATATGCCGATTGCAGAAAAAATCGGAGGGTTGTTGGAAGAAATTCAAGACGGCATTTACCAGAAGGCATTTGACTTTAGAAAAGAAAATACCACTGAAGTGAATAGCTGGGAGGAGTTTAAGCAGGTTTTGGAGGACAAAGCTGGGTTTTTGTCGGCGCATTGGGACGGGAGTCCCGAGACTGAAGATAAGATCAAAGAGCTAACTAAGGCCACCATCCGATGCATTCCTTTGGATCAGGTTCCTGAGCAAGGGGTCTGCATATACAGTGGAAAGCCTTCTTCCGGCAGGGTGCTTTTTGCGAAAGCCTATTGATTTTTAAGTCCAATGAAAAACCCGAAAATTCTCGGGTTTTTTCTTTTTCAGTAAGAATTCGTAAGAATCTAGTAGATTAGGGGCTATTCAACTTTCTTTTTATGGAAATTTTAGTCTTAAGTACACTGCTGCTCATTGGCTTAATTCTGCTATTGGTTGAAATTATTTTCATTCCCGGAACAACTGTTGTGGGAATTTTCGGATTTCTGGTAAGTGGAGCAGGGCTTGTTTTTGCATTTTTAAATTTTGAGTATTCCATGGCCTTATGGATCACTGGCGCCGCACTAGTTATCAATTTTGGAGCCGTTTGGTATGGGTTTAGCTCAGGAGTGTGGAATAAATTTTCACTGAAATCAACCCAGACGGGCGGAGCCTTCGATGGTAGAACCGATGGACTAGAAGTTGGAATGAAGGGAATGGCGGTTTCCGATATCAAGCCCTACGGAAAAGCATCATTTAATGAGCTTTGGGTAGAGGTGAAGTCAGAATCTGGATTTATCGAGGTGAATAGCCCAGTTACAATCATTAAAATTGAAAACAATAAAATCAGTGTAAACTAAAAAAATATGTTTGAAGACAGTTCATTGTTCGTTTTGATTGCTGCCTTTGCTGGCATCGTTCTACTTTTTATTTTCTTGTATTTTGTTCCGGTAAACCTTTGGATTACGGCTCAGTTTTCGAATGTCCGCGTTGGAATCGGGGAGCTGATCGGGATGCGAATTCGAAAAGTGCCGCCAAGCTTGATTGTCAATGCGATGATCACAGCGACCAAGGCTGGGTTGCAACTCACCACCAATGACTTGGAAACCCATTATTTGGCTGGAGGAAATGTTCCCACCGTCATTCGAGCATTGATTTCTGCGGATAAAGCCAATATTGTCTTAAGTTTTAAGCAGGCCACTGCGATTGACTTGGCAGGTAGGGATGTATTTGAGGCAGTTCAAATATCAGTGAACCCAAAAGTGATCAACACGCCAAATGTGGCTGCGGTAGCAGCAGACGGGATTCAGTTGGTAGCCAAAGCGAGAGTGACTGTTCGTGCAAACATTGCGCAGCTCGTGGGTGGTGCAGGTGAAGAGACTATTTTAGCTCGAGTAGGAGAAGGGATTGTTACTTCTATCGGTTCTTCCCTAAATCATAAGTCTGTGTTGGAGAACCCTGATAAAATATCTAAGCTGGTCTTATCCAGAGGCCTTGATGCAGGAACAGCTTTTGAAATCCTATCCATTGATATTGCAGATATTGATGTAGGGGCTAACATTGGGGCTAAACTCCAAATAGATCAAGCTTCTGCCGACTTGAAGGTGGCAGAGGCTAGAGCAGAGGAGCGTAGAGCTATGGCAGTGGCCTTGGAGCAGGAAATGAAAGCGAGAAATGTAGAAATGCGAGCCAAGGTAATTGAGGCCGAGGCAGAAATTCCAAGAGCAATAGCAGAGGCATTCCGCTCCGGTCAGCTTGGAGTGATGGATTACTACAAAATGGAAAACGTGAAGTCTGATACAGCCATGCGTGATTCCATCGCCAATTCAGGAAAGGATCCCAAAGATTCAGGATCTTCGAAGTCCTAATCATCAAAAACAAAAGGGAGCTTTTAAGCTCCCTTTTTTCTTTTCCCTTGAGGAGCTTTTTCGAGATTTGCTTCTGGCGTTACCACCACTTGTTCGATGCCTTTCACAAGTACTTTTTGCTCGTTCCAATCAATCTCAATCTGGGAGTATTGCAGGGGTAAAAACACATCCCCATTCGCTCGGATGACTCCCGAAAGGCCTTCCTTCGAAACAATAAAAAAGTCTTTGTTTTCTACTTGAATCTGGTCAAATGAAATTGGTAAAATGGGGTTTCCTAAGGAATTTAAAAGTCCAGATTTCCCATTACTTTCTACCAAATAATAGCCTTCCTTCAATTGCAAGATTTTATCTAATCCCTCTGGGTAAGCTAGGTCTCCATTTGGGGAAATGAGGTACTGTTTGCCTGCGAGTTCAGCAATGGCTATTCCTCCTGAAAAACCTTTTATTTTATCCCATTTTGCCTCAGCGAGCATTTTTCCTTCTGTGTTGATGGTGCCCCAGGTATTGCTAGTTCGGTACGAACTTACTTTATCTGAAAAAGTGCCTACCTCCAAGAAACTTGGTGCAATGATCCATTTTCCAGCTGCATCCAAGTAGCCATACTTGCCATTTTTAAGTGCAGGAAAAAGTCCTTCCGTACCTACCCCAATCCATTCGGCATCGGAGTTGGGTGCCACTAGCCAGCCTTTTTTACCAAGTAAGCCAAGTTTATTTTCCCGAAACCGAATGTTGAAGGCATCAGGTCCTATGGAGGTTACTGCTTCCATTCCCACGGCATCGAGTAAGATGCCTTCTTCTTCGAGTACGCGCCTCAATTTACCATGGATGTATTCCAACAAGAGTGTTCCATCCTTGGTGATTTTGTGGTAGGAATTGTAGCGTACTTGAGCGCTTTCTTCAAATCCGCGAATCAAGAGGTATTGGTTTTCATCAAAGCCAAAATAATTGTCTCCGCGTGTGTATTCCAACTGGTCAAGCACGGGCTCTAAGACATAATTTCCTGCTTGGTTGATAAGCCCATACCCTGAGGCTTCTTTAGCCAAAAGAAAATTGCTTTGATTTTCTTGAAGCAATTCATAGGATTTCTCAGGGGTGGAGGAGAGGGGTAAAAAATACTGGCCTTGATTTTTCAAAATCACTTGCCCGTTTTGAGTGAGCTTGGCCTCTTCAGCTGTTCCCAACCATTTGGTTTTCCCCGTAGATTTTTCAAAAACCCAAAAGTCTTTCCCTTTTCTAGCGAGTAGGCGATTGGTGTAGGTACTGATTTCCTCATACTCTAGTGGAAGGGCCAATTGTCCATATTCATGAAAAGCGCCTATCCCTTTGGGACCTTTCACTAAAATCCAAGGCTTTAGGTATTGAAATACCTCTTGGCCTTGAAGGTCTACAACAGGCCTTAAATCAGGAGAGAGAAGAAATAATCCACTCGTATTTTTCCCAACACTTACTGATTCGCCAAGTAAGTTGATGTCCTGGTAACTTGCACGAGTTTGGAGGCTGCCACTAAAGTCATAAACTTCCCAAGTTTGTCCTTGACTAGGGCTTGCCAAGAACAGGAAACTTGCTAAAACAGGGTAAAACAGATTTCTCATGGCATTCTGAAAATCGGGGTAGTAACACTGTGAATCTCCAAGTTACTGGATCATCAGTAAAAATTAATCTTTTTCAGTAGTTGACTTTTCCAAGTCAAACAGATCTGTGATCAGCTCAATCATTTCACTTGCCTGATCTCGTTGGCAGGCGGCTCTCAATTGAACAACGGGCACCTTCAGTATTTTTTGCATCATACTTTTGGTGATTTTATCAATCAATACAAATTCTTTTTCGTCTGCATTTTTCAGATACCTACCCAACTCTTCCTGCCGAATTTGCTCTAAGGCCTGCTTGAGTTTTTGAATGGTAGGGGAGACTATCATTTCTTTTTGCCAGGTGCCAAACTCCTCAATACTTTCCTTGAGAATGGCTTCTACGGATGGGATAGCCTCCAATCTGTTTTGTAGCGCTGCGCTAGCTTTACTTCGGATATTGTCCACGTTGTAAAGCACCACTCCTGGCAGTTCTTCCACCATAGTCTCAATACTTCGAGGCACAGATAGATCAATCAGCACCTTGTAGCTAGGAATGTTGATTGACTCAATCATTGCTTTCGTGATGAAAGGTTCAGCCATTCGGATCGAACAAACCACTACATCGGCTTCTTCTATGGCAGCAAGGCAGGACTCAAACGGAATCACCTCAAAACCGAGTGGAAGTCCAATTTCTTCGGCTTTGGCTAGGGTTCGATTTGAAATTTTGATCTGAGCAGTAGGCAGATGCACCATGTTTCTGGCAACATCCTCTCCAATCTCCCCAACCCCAATAAGCAAAATGCGAGGCTGAAAAATATTTTGAGTGAGGCTTTCAATCAACTCAATGGTGGCATACGAGAGGGAGGCAGCACCGTCTCTGAATGCAGTTTCTTGCACCACACGCTTGTTGGTGAAGAAAATCGTATGCATCAAGCGATGCAAAAATGGCCCAGCAAGCTCTAAGTCTGCAGCTGTTTGGTAGGCTCTTTTTACCTGATTTGAGATTTGAATATCCCCTACCACCTGTGCTTCCAAACCCATGGATACTCGAAACAAATGGGTGACCGCTTCTTGTTCGTTATTTAAAACTTGAAAGTAGTCTAGGTAGCCAATGGCATTGGTCAAGCCTCTTTCGATCCCAATTAGCTTAATCAGTTCAACACTGAGATCCGATTCGTGGCTGTAATAGACTTCAGTTCGGTTGCAAGTAGAAAGAACTAATGCATCTGCAACACTAAAAAATTCTTTGAGTTTGAGCAGAAGACGTTCAATAGCCAAATCATCCAAGGAAATTAACTCCCGAATGTGAACGGGTGCACTTCGATGGGATAAACTGACAACTCTAAATTTGGTCTGCATTTGGGCGAACTAAGTCTGCAAATTTAACAGTTGAAGTAGCCTCAAAAGTTTCTTTCGAGTAAGACTTCTCTAATTTAAAATCAATCTAAATAATATTTGGATTGAGTGGGTTGACTTCCATTTGGTTAGAAGGATAAGAACTGCTAACTTCAGTTCAGATACTTTTTCAACTTCTTTCCATGTGGCAACAGCTTATTTTTTGGTTCAAGACTCATCTTGGATTTTCTGCAAAAGAATCGCGAGGATTTTTGCTGTTGATTCCCTTTTTACTCGCCTTGGTAGCTGCCTCTCAGGTGCTTGCTTGGGCCAAAAATCAAAGGGCCTCAGCGATATTCCAGCAGTACCTGCATGAAGTGGATAGTCTGGAGCAGGCAGGGTTTCAACTTTCGGTTTCCCCGCTGCCCACCTTTACTAATCAAGATACAATTATCCGATCTCATTCGACTAAGGTTTCAGCCCGTATTCAGCGGCTGCCCTTCTCAGAAACAGATTCGGTGCTTTTGCAGATTGTGCCTGGCATTGGGGCATTGACTGCAGGAAGGATCATCAAACACCGCGAGAACTTAGGTGGATTTATTCAAATCGCCCAGCTGAACGAAGTGTATGGGCTCAAGCCTGAAGTCATCCCCCTGATTTGGGAATATTTTGATTTTGACGCTGCACCCATTCGCAAGCTATCCATCAACCGTGCTACGGTGGAGGAATTGGCATCTCATCCGTACATCAGTTACCAGGAGGCCAAGGTGATGGTAGCTTACCGTTTGCAGCATGGAGGATATCAAACAGCTACTGAGCTATTGGGAATTAAGATTTTTAAATCGGATTGGGTCGAAAAAATTGCGCCTTATTTGAGTTTTGAACCCCTAGAAGAAAAGGCAGGGAAGGATTAGCTAGAAGTTTAGTTGAAAAAGGGTTATTTTGTGCTTTAGCCCATTTGCTGATTTGTGATTACGCTCCCTGAATTGAATCTGCCTGCAATTGTCCCTCAACTCTCAAGGGATGGGGAGCAGGTTTTTGTTTTTGACGTACTGCGCAAAAAAAACATTCTCTTGACCCCTGAGGAATGGGTTCGGCAACATTGGATTCATTTTTTGATTACAAGCCAGACCTTTCCCAAAGGCCTAGTAAGTGCGGAGCGGGGCTTGGTTTACAATGGCCTGCAAAAGCGGACTGATTTATTGGTTTTTGACAGGCAGGGGTTGCCTTATTTTTTGATTGAGTGCAAAGCGCCTGAGGTAGAAATTAATCAAAAAGTGCTCTCTCAAGCGATTACCTACAACCAAACCTTAAAGTGTCCGTTTATTGGATTAAGTAACGGCAAAAAGCATGTTTTTATGGGGTACGTTGAGGCGGAAGGAATATACCTTCAGCAATCTACCTTGCCGCCAATTCCTTAATCGGAGTTTATAAACGATTTTTTTTAGATTTTTCATTTTAATACGTAGTAATCCTATGCAAGTAAGCAGTCCTAATACTCCTTGCGAACTTTGTGGATCTCGGAAGTATTCTCTTTTTTCTTCCCTCCCAGAGACTCAGTTGTGTTCCATTTCAGATGCGAAAAATTTAATTTCTCATCGGAAAGGGCAGATTTTGTATTACGAAGGCACGAAGCCGCTCGGGATTTTTTGTGTCAACGAAGGGGTGATAAAGGTTTACAAAACTGCTTCAAATGGGAAGGAGCAGATTTTATACTTGGCTAAGCGAGGAGATTTTTTGGGCTATTATGCGCTTTTAGGAGAAGAGAATTACAACAACTCCGCTACAATTATCAAGGATGCCAAAATTTGCTTCATCCCTAAAGAAGCATTTTTGAGTTCATTGATGAAGAATACCGATTTTTTTAAACGGATTACCAAGCAACTCAGCCATGAACTTGGAATCATGGAAGAAAAGTTGACGGATGCTTCTCAAAAAAGCATTCGTGAGCGGCTTGCCTTTTTGCTATTGCAGTTGGCAAACAGCTATGGAGTGGATGGTGGGCAAGCTCAAGAAATAAATCTGGTGCTCACTCGAGAAGAACTTGCGGGAATGGTAGGAACCGCCACTGAATCAGTCATTAGGCTACTTTCTGAATTTAAGCGGGATGGATTAATTGAATTGAATGGCAAGAAGATCAGTATTAAAGACAAAAAAGGATTGGTCCGCCTATCAGATTTTTATGCTTAGGCAGAACTTCAGCGGGTTAACTTGAGTGATTTGATTAAATTTGTTTCCATGACTCGATTTAGACTTTCCTTTTTGTTGTGCTTCCTAGTGCTGGGATTGCAATACGCTGCTGGTCAGTCTTTGCCCTACCAAACCCTCTTGAAGGGCTTGTATGATTCCAGTTTTCCAGTAGTCAGGCCTGAACAAATCACCGATTTGAAAAGCTATCAGGTGCTTGATGCTCGAGAAAAAGGGGAGTTTCAAGTCAGTCATTTGCAAGCTGCCAAATGGGTTGGACACGAGACCTTCTCGTTGAAGTCGGTCGCTGAACTGGATAAAAACAAACCTGTACTTATTTATTGCACGGTTGGCGCACGCTCGGAGAAAATTGGAAAAACACTTCAGAAGGCCGGATTTAAAAAAGTATACAACCTCTACGGCGGGATCCTTCACTGGGTCAATGAAGGCCGCCCCGTTTTTGCAAACGGAAAGCCTACACTCCAAGTACACACTTATTCCAAACCCTGGAGTATTTGGCTCACCAAAGGCGAAAAAGTGTACTGAAGTCGCCTAGTTTCGCCTCCCCTCACCTTCAAATTCAAAAGTTGACGTTCCATGAATTCTAATTCTCGATTTTCCTTCTTATTCCTTCTTTTGATCCTGTTTTCATGCCAAAGCCCAGTGGTAGGGATGGCTGGAAGCACACCACCCAGCCACCAGCTGTGGAATGAGCTGCTCAAATCCAATGTGAAGTCCGAT
>JBIIGH010000138.1:0-6493 GCA_044236565.1 Algoriphagus sp.
GTGGAGTAGAGCGTACGAAAAAGGCTGGGCTCCACCAGCGATCTAATTTTCTTGCCGAAGTGTACTTACCCATCCATTCCTGACAGTCCATCAAAATAAAGCAGCTCATCTAATCTCGTAGCATTTCATTATTCTCGATAATGACCCAATTAATCCAAAATTCCCAATTCCTTTCGGATGATTTTTTATTGAAAAATAAATTTTCCCAGCTGCTCTTTCATGGATATGCGAAGGATCTTCCCATCATCGATTACCACAACCACCTCCCTCCTGCCGAAATAGCAACCAATCGGAAGTTTGAAAATATCAGTTCCATTTGGCTAGCCGGAGATCACTACAAGTGGCGAGCGATGCGAACCCTAGGAATTGACGAAAAGTACATCACTGGAAAGGCTTCGGATGCAGAAAAATTTGAGAAGTGGGCTTTTACCCTTCCCTACACACTCAGAAACCCCCTATTCCATTGGAGTGCGCTGGAGTTGAAGCGGTATTTTGGGATTACCGATCTCCTTTCACCGACCAATTCGTCTCAAATTTATTCCACTACGGCTGAAATTCTCCAAGAAGAGTCTTTTCGGACGCGTGGGCTACTCGAACGCATGAAGGTGGAAGTGGTGGGCACCACAGACGATCCCACAGACGACCTAAGCCATCACCTCGCCTACCGAAAAGAAGGTCTTTCCATGGGCATGTACCCTACCTTTCGCCCAGACAAAGCCTTTGCGATCGGGCATCCCCAAAACTACAGCAGCTACCTCGTGACCTTAGGAACTGCCGCAGGAATGGAAATTAATTCCTTTGATACCTTGATGGAGGCACTCTACAAGCGAATAGACTTCTTTCATTCCATGGGATGCAGGGTGGCGGACCATGGCCTTGAGCGCTTGAGTTTTTCAACGAATAGCCACTTAGCTGCAGATCGTATTTTCCAAAATACACTAGCCGGCAACCCTCCTTCAGCCGAGGAACAAGAATATTTTACCTTCCAGGTACTCACCCTGCTTTCCAAACAATACCATGCCAAGGGCTGGGTGCAGCAATTCCACCTTGGCGCGCTCCGCAATACCAACGAGCGAATGGCCATGCGCTTGGGTGCAGATACTGGATTTGATTCCATTGGAGATTTTGATCAGGCAAAATCCCTTGCCAGCTTCTTCAATGAATTGGACAAAACGGACCAATTGCCCAAAACTGTAATCTATAACAACAACCCAAAAGACAACGAAGTCTTTGCCTCCATGATCGGCAACTTCAACGATGGTTCGATCAAGGGAAAAATGCAGTATGGCTCTGGATGGTGGTACCTCGACCAGAAAGATGGTATGGAAAAACAACTCAATGCCCTCTCTAATCTGGGATTATTGAGTTGCTTCATTGGAATGCTCACGGACTCGAGAAGTTTTCTATCCTTTCCAAGACACGAATATTTCCGCAGGATTTTGTGTCAACTGATTGGACAGGAAGTGGAACAAGGGGAATTGCCTTGGGATGAGCAATGGCTCGGAAAAATCATCCAAGACATCTGCTACTACAATGCCAAAGCTTACTTCAATTTTAGCCCACAAAACTTTCGCACTACCCCATGATATCCAGAGATCTATTTGACTTAAAAGGGACGAAAATTCTATTTTCTGGAGCCACGGGGGTACTTGGAACAAGCATGGCCCTGTACCTAGCACAGCAAGGAGCTGAACTCTTGCTTTTGGGCAGAACACCCGAGAAAGTAAATGCCCTGCGCGATCAAATCATTGCTGAAGGTGGCAAAGCTTCAGGCTATTATGCGGATGTAACCGATGAAGAGTCCCTCGAAAAAGTCAAACCGCTCATCGAGTCACAGCATGGATCTGTAGCTGTTTTGATCAATGCTGCAGGAGGAAATATGCCAGGTGCAGTGATTCGACCCGAGCAAACCTTTTTGGATCTCGATAGCGAAGCGTTGCGTCAGGTCATGGACCTCAATTATTTGGGTACCGTTTTTCCTGTCAAGGCCTTTCTCCCCTTGCTCTTAAAAAACGGAGGAGGCACGATCCTCAATATCAGTTCCATGGCAGCCAGCAGACCCATGACACGCGTGGTGGGCTATGCCTCAGCCAAAGCTGCCATCGACAACCTCACCAAATGGCTTGCTGTCGAACTTGCCTCCAAGCATGGTCCAAGCTTCCGAGTGAATGCTCTGGCACCAGGCTTTTTCTTGACAGAACAAAACAGAACGCTGCTCACGCAGGAGGACGGAAGTCTGACCCAACGAGGCACACAGATCATTGGCCATACCCCTATGAACCGATTTGGAAATCCAGATGATTTGTTGGGCGCCTTGCATTGGCTTTGCAGTGATGCCTCCAAGTTTGTGACAGGTACGACTGTGGCAGTAGATGGAGGATTTAGTGCCTACTCTGGAGTTTAAATTTTTAAAACATTTCACCTAAAAAATATGCTCATGACCTATAGAATGGAACAAACCATGCGTTGGTACGGACCCAAGGATCCAGTGAGTCTTCAAGATATCCGTCAATCGGGCGCCACAGGAGTGGTCACCGCGCTTCACCATATTCCTAATGGGGAGGTTTGGTCAAAGGAAGAAATCATAGCTCGGAAAGCACAAATTGAAGCAGCAGGGCTTACCTGGTCGGTTGTTGAGTCCGTACCGGTTCATGAGCAAATCAAAACCAGATCCGGCGTCTACCTGCAATTGATCGAAAACTACAAGCAAACCCTTCGAAACCTGGCTGCTGAAGGGATATATACTGTCTGCTACAACTTTATGCCGATTTTGGATTGGACGCGTACCAACCTAGAATACCTGCTCCCTAACGGTGCCAAAGCCTTGTTGTACGAGAAAAAGGCAGTAATTGCCTTTGACCTATTCATCCTACAACGACCTGAAGCACGGCAAGAATACAGTCCGGAAGAAATTGCTGCTACTGAAATCTACTACCAGAATCTTAGCCCAGAATCCAAGCAGATCATTTTGGACAATATCCTCAAAGGTCTACCTGGATCAGAAATTGGCTACACGCTAGAGGAATTTCGGGAAATGCTACAAACGTATGCTGGCATCGATGCAAAGCAGCTTGCAGAACACCTGCGTCTATTTTTAGATGCCATCACCCCAGTAGCCGAGGAAGTGGGTTGCTTTTTGTGCATCCACCCGGACGATCCTCCTTTTTCGTTGTATGGATTGCCACGAGTCGTGAGCACCGCGGCCGATGCCAGACGAATTTTAAGCCAAACACCCAGTGTACACAATGGCCTAACTTTCTGCACAGGAAGCTATGGCGTACGAACGGACAACGATTTGCCCGCTATGGTCCGCGAGTTTGGAGAACGCATTCATTTTCTCCATTTGCGAAGCACGAGAAGAGATGCAGCAGGAAATTTCTACGAAGACAACCACCTGGATGGCAACGTAGACATGGTTGCCGTGATCCAAGAGATTTTGATCTGGCAGGAAAAACGGAAGAAACGAATTCCCATGCGACCAGACCATGGACACCAGCTTTTGGATGACCTGAACAAGAAAACAGCCAATCCGGGCTATACGGCTATCGGAAGACTGAAAGGCCTAGCCGAACTCCGAGGAGTGGAAGAAGCATTGGTTTGGGTAGCAAATAAAAAATAAGCCTAACTCCCTGAAAGAGCCAATCGAACTAAAGAACGATGAAATCAGAAAAAGAAAAAATGCTTGCGGGGGAACTGTACCAAGCATCAGACCCTGAATTAGTACGCGAGCGGCTTTTTGCCCGAGAAGTGGTGCAAGCACTTAATTCCTCTTCACCTACTGATCCTGAAAATCGGATTGCCTTACTAGGTAAGTTGATGGGTAAAATGGGTAAAAATCCCTGGATAGAGCCTCCTTTCTTTTGTGACTATGGCTACAACATCAGCCTTGGTGAAGATTGCTTTTTCAATTTCAATTGTGTGGTGTTGGATGTTTGTGAAGTTAAATTGGGTGACCGGGTCCTAATTGGTCCAGCAGTACAGCTTTACACAGCTACCCACCCGCTGGATGCAGCCACAAGGGGAGCGTTATGGGAATTTGGAAAACCGATTGAAATCGGTTCAGATGTTTGGATTGGTGGTGGAGCAGTGATTTGCCCAGGGGTTACTCTGGGTGATCGAGTGGTGGTCGCTGCCGGAGCGGTAGTCACCAAAAGTTTCCCCTCAGATGTGGTGATTGGAGGTAATCCAGCCAAAATAATCCGTTATTTGAGTTTCAAAGAATAAAACATGGCTACCTACTATTCAAAAAGAGACCTCCATTTTCAACTTTTTGAAAATCAAAATTGCCTGGAGCTCATCCAGTACCCCTATTTTTCAGATCATTCCAAGGAGACCTTTTCCCTGATTCTGGATGCGGCAGAGCAAATTGCCGAGAAGTCCCTGTATCCCATTTTCAAAGAAATGGACCGAAATGAACCCCAATTGGAAAATGGAATCGTCAAGGTACATCCCAAGATGCGTGAAATCATTCGCCAATTTGGTGCCGATGGATGGATCAATGCCATCTTCCCTTACGAAGAGGGAGGACAACAACTGCCTTGGACGATCCACCTCTCAGCTGGATTTATTTTACAAGCAGCCAATTATTCTGCCAGTGTTTTTCCTTTTCTGACTACAGGAGCAGCAAATTTGATTCGAACCTTTGGATCCTCTGAACTTCGAGATGCCTATACACCTAAAATGTACAGCGGGGAATGGCAAGGAACCATGGCACTCACCGAACCGGATGCGGGAAGCTCCCTTTCGGATTTGTCTACCCTGGCGATTCCTACCGCTAAAGAAGGAGTTTATTCGATCAGTGGGCAGAAAATATACATCTCAGCAGGAGATCACGATGCCTGTGACAACATCATTCATTTGATGCTTGCCCGAATACAAGGAGCTCCAGCAGGCACCAAGGGCATCTCCTTATTTGTGGTTCCTAAAATCCGATTGGATGGAACCCCAAATGATGTACTCACCCAAGGGATCTACCATAAGATGGGCTACAAGGGTGCTCCTATCGTCCACCTGATGATGGGAAGTGAGTCTGCCTGTGAAGGATACCTGGTCGGTGAAGCGCACCAAGGGTTGAAGTACATGTTCCAGATGATGAATGAGGCTCGACTAGGAATCGGAATGAATGCCACAGCCATTGCTACGGCAGCATTTCATGCATCCTTAGACTATGCCAAAGTTCGTCCACAAGGAAGAAACATCAGCGATAAGGAACCAAACCGGCCGCAAGTACCCATCATCCAACATGCAGATGTCAAGCGCATGCTTTTGGTCCAAAAAAGTATCACAGAGGGTTCTTTAGCCTTATTGATCTTCTGCGGACTGCTTGGAGATCAAGTTTCTCAAGAAACTGATCCTCTTAAAAAAGGAGAACTAGAAGCATTATTGGACCTATTGATCCCAATCGCCAAAAGCTATCCATCCGAAATGGGGCTGCAAAGTACCTCGATGGCCATTCAGGTGCTTGGAGGGGCAGGTTACACGACTGATTTCCCCGTTGAACAATACTATCGGGAAGCCCGAATCCATCCCATTCACGAGGGCACCACTGGCATTCATGGACTCGACTTATTGGGAAGAAAATTGCTACTCCATGAAGGATTAGGTTGGAAAATGCTTC
This sequence comes from Algoriphagus sp., assembly GCA_044236565.1. Taxonomy (GTDB): domain Bacteria; phylum Bacteroidota; class Bacteroidia; order Cytophagales; family Cyclobacteriaceae; genus Algoriphagus. Next base: position 5,618 of record JBIIGH010000138.1, read on the forward strand.
AAAAAGAACTCGGAATGACAATTCGGGAAGCAAAAAATCTACCGGACTTAGCTGACATGACCGATGGATTCGAAAAATATTGCAACGAATTTGCTGCGGGAGCAGCTCAAATCCTATTCAAACGAAATCAAGGCCCAGATTACTTCTTGGCAGACGCTACCCTATTTTTGGAAGGCGCTGGAATCCTCTGCATGGGATGGATGTGGCTCAAGCAAGCCATCACGGCGCAGCGGGCATTGAATCAAGGAACTAAGGAACAAGATTTCCATTTAGGGAAAATTGAAACCGCGCGCTACACCATGGAATACGAGCTGGTAAAGCTCAAAGGATTGCTAGAACGATTTGCATCCAAGAGCTATCCCAGCATTGCCATGAAAACCGAATGGTTTTAACTTACTTTGTTGGGGGAATCGGATAAAAAATGAAAAAAATTTTAGTCACGGGAGGAGCAGGATTTTTGGGGAGTCACCTTTGCGAAAAGCTGCTTTCCGAAGGCAATCAGGTTACCTGCCTTGATAATTTTTTTTCAGGGCACAAAAGAAACATAGCACACCTAATTCCACAGCCCAACTTTGAGTTACTCGTACAGGATGTGACCTCGCCTATCCAGTTAGTTGTTGACGAAATATACAATTTGGCATGTCCTGCCTCCCCGCGTCTGTATCAAAGTTTCCCTATAGAAACCTTTAAAACCTCCATTTTAGGGTCATTAAATCTACTTGAACTCGCAAAAAATACGGGAGCAAAGATTTTTCAAGCCTCTACCTCAGAAGTTTACGGAGACCCACAGATCCATCCCCAGCCTGAATCCTACTTTGGAAATGTAAATCCAATAGGACCGCGTGCCTGCTATGACGAAGGAAAACGAGGAGCAGA
>JBIIGH010000139.1:0-6481 GCA_044236565.1 Algoriphagus sp.
GGGGCTAGTCATCACGCGATTTCCTGTTCCAGTCGAAGCAACAGCTACAAATAACCCATTCCCATAAGTTACACCCTGCCAATTGTTATCTGCTGCGGATGTTCCTAAGGTCCAGTTGTTAATTTGCGCATTTACTTGAATACAAAAAATAAACGTAAGGACGATTAAACTTAATTTTTTCATAAACAGATCTTTTCCGAGTACCCAGTACTCCAGTAAATTGCCATTAAACTCAGGGTAAGATTTCAGTAGGTAGCCGCTTACCTGCTTCGCTTCAAACCATTAGGTGCAGCTGACACCAACCTGGTGAGTGAGAATGCGTACGAATAGAAGCGAATAATCCCCAGGAGGAATAAAAACTTTACCATACGGGACTATACTGATTTAAGGATTCGGTTTGGCTTAGATCGAATCCAACTGCATTTCAAAGTGCTGTATGCATCATTCAACACTACTCTTAAACTGGGTAATTTTTAAATCTAAAAATTTTTTCAAAAAATTCAAGACATTTTATAAAAACTGAGACTAAATTTTTACACGAAAAAAAATTGAATTACCTCGAATTAATTGACTGTTTAGAGGCAAAAAACAGCCGCGCCAAGTGTACAAAGAGTTAAGAAACCTACCTACTGTAGGCAGGCTTTGGTAGAGCTATTCACAAGAAGGATCTTCGAGAGGCAAAACAAAAGAACCGAGACAGACAAAACTGCTGGACTAAAAAGATAAGTGCTCGCAGGGTCATTATTCCTTGTTTGCGGCTCTGCATCAGGCAAGACGCAAAGAGATTTCTTCAGAGATGAGACATACGAAATAGAGTAGAAATACAATGGAAATAGACCCCGCTTCGCTCCGTGAAATAAGTTAAAATAGCAGCAAAATTAACTATTTCACCGAGCCTGCCTTCGGCAGGCAGGCTGAACTTAAGGAATGAATGGATCACAATTTCTTTGTGTCTCTGCACTTTTGCGAGAAAAAAAATCCGCCGCGGCGGATACGCAAAGTAGGAAAGCCGCAAAGTTTTTCCTGCCTACGGCAGGTAGGCGAGACTTAATTAGATCCCGTATTTCGTATCTCGTACTTCCTACTTTTCCACCACCCGATACACCCCCCCATTCGTCTTACTCATCAAATACAGCTGTTTTTTGGCATCTATCCCAAACTTTAAATCCACTCGATCCTGGCCCACAAGCTCCTTGAGGGTCATTTCCTTACCTTGGTACCGGATGCCCCAGGTTTGCGCTTGGGAGTTATCCACATTCAGGTCCACGAAAAACAGCCTTCCAGAAGGGACGTCTCCAAAGACAAATTTACCTTTCAAAGGGCCGCTACCCACCACATAACCACCGATGATCGCCACTAGCTCGTCGTGCTCCAGTTGCAGGAAAGGATAACGAATGCCCAAGTCCTCATACCCAACAGGCAGAGGATACAAGCTGCGGAAACTGCCATACGGGTTGATTACAAACCTACCTTCTCGAATGGGCCATCCGTAAAACTGCCCCGCTTCGATGCGGTTGATCTCCTCGATGCTGTGCTGCCCGATGTCCGTGGCAAATAGACGACCGGATTCATCCCAAAAAATCCGGTTGGGATTGCGAAACCCATAAGCAAGCACTTCCGCGGCTTTGTCTTTATTCTTGGCAAAAGGATTTATAGCAGGAATCCCATACTTGCCATTTTTACCAGAGGTGCCCAAAGGATCAATTCTCCAAATACCAGAGTACATTCCCCTTCCTTGGTGGTTGGAAATCTCCGGAAAGCCTGCTTCTGCTGTGCCACCATCTCCATAACCGATGTATAACAGCCCATAGTCCTCGTCTAGGCCTTTTTTGGCCATGGGATTGAAAGTCAGTTCTTGCATTCCATGCGCCTGAGAAGCATTGTTTACGCGCAGCAGCTCGCGGCTTGTTCCTTTGAACGTTTTGGACTTTGGATCACTTGCTTTCCACTCGGTCAGCACCCACTGCATAAAGACCTTCAAACTATCTGTATAGCCTACATCTGCTTTGGCAGTACCTCCCGGCTCAGTGTGAGAAGTATAGAAAAACCCATTTTTTTCAAATTCAGGATGAAAAGCAAAACTCCCGAGACCCGTGGCCCAACCCGGTTGACTCACCATTAAAGACCGCTCAGCGGTAAGATTCAAGTACAGATTAGGCTTTCCATCCACCAACTCATACAGGCCCAGGCGCTGATCATTGATCATCAGGCGCGACGTGCCAGGAATCGGCTCCATTTTGGTCATCTTGGCCAGCGGAGGCTTGCTGTCAGAGGGCGGAAGCTGTGCAAAGAGCTCCAGCTCCAAACGAATGCCTGAATCTTGTATTTTTTCGGGAATTAAATTCGAGGTGGTATCACCAGACATCGGGATAGGAGCTGTGGAAAACGTATGCAGGTAACTCAACAAGGCATCCAGATCTCCTTCCTGCAATTGTGGATAACTCGGCATTTGAGTTCTGTACTTTTCAAGAAGTGCAAGCGCTCTCGGATCCTTTTTCTCTAGTACCGCAGCAGGATTCTTGATAAACTCCCTAATCCATGTGGTCTCTACTTGCCGGGTAAGGCCACTGAGGTTGGGCCCAATGGCATCTTTGTCAAACTGATGGCAAGAGGAGCAGTGTTGCTCAAAAAGTTGCTTGCCTTTCGTGATCTGACTCGCATCCCTCGAAATCTCCATTCCAAACTCCATTTTTTCTTGGCTGCACGCAAAGACAAACGGCAATAGAAATAAACAAAAGATGCTCACTTTATTCATAGAACTAAGATCTAATTTTTTAAATAAAATCCAATTGGGTTAACTAAAAACCACATAGACGGCACATCGAAAAAAGTGGCGCAGTCTAAAGGCTGATTTTAAAGTTGACTCTTAGATATCAAATTAACCTTATGTGCCTATGTGGGTTTTTTTAACCTAGGTATAGAAAAAGTGGCAGGAACTAAAAGGCGGGCTTTATTGGCTTCAAGTAACTTGAAGCAGGTTTTTTTGCCACATAGGCACATAGAGAAAAGGTAGAATTCTAGCTAGTTTTAAGCTTGACTCGTAGGCGTCAAAATTAACCTTATGTGCCTATGTGGTTTTTTCAAGGCGATGGATAAAGACCCTACTTGAGGTAGGAGCGGACCACGATTTCTTTGCGTCTCTGCGCCCTGCCCGCCGCGGAGGGCTCGGTTTATTTCTATTGTATTTCCATCGTATTATTTTAATTGTAATTGGTATCGAAACAGTTATTTCACCGAGCTGGCTCGGTTTATTTTCATTGTATTTCCACAGTATTTCTGCCTTCTACAAACAGGCCCCTATACCAAGTCAATAATCCTCACATGCGTCTTGATCAAATTCGAGCTCGCCTTGGCCACGATTTTGCCAGAGTCCTTGCGGATGATCGCCTCCCAATGGTTCAAATTGGCACCGGAACGAACGAGCTTGGCACTTACCTCAAGCTGCTCCCCAATCTGGGCTGCAGACAAAAAATCTACGGATAGGTTGATGCTGGTCATCAGAAACTCAGATCCAGCCACAAAATTGCCCATCCCGATCACATCGTCCAGCATCAAGGAAGCAATGCCTCCGTGCAAGATTCGACCTGGGTTGCACATATCAGGACGCACGGTGTAGGCTACCTTAATTTCAGAGTTATCCACAGCCAACAAGACTCCTGCAAGCCAGTTACCAGCTGCAGAAGGGGTGCGGTCCAGGGTCTTGCCTATCTGAGAGCGAAAAAAATCAATCGGGGAGTTGGAGGTATTTTCCACTAGGGTTGGGGTTGGTTGAGTACTCGAAAATAGTCGGTCAAGACGGTTTTTAAAACTTCCTTCTCAGATTCATTAGCCCATAGCGGAGATTTCCTGCCGTTGACCTCCCAGGTAAAGGAGGCTTCTCGCTGCAAGAAAGGCCAAAGTTGTTCCGCCAAGGCTTTATGGGCCGCATTTCCAGCCAAATCGAAGGAAATCAAGGTTTCCTTTCCTTGATCCATCACCTGAATTTGGATGGGATAATCTCCTCCTTCCAATTCAAAAAACAAGTAGGCCTCCTCTTTTTTGGAAGGAAATAGGATGGCAGGAAAAAAGCTCGGATTCTGGGAGTCAATTTGTCTTTTCCCATGCCGAAAGAGCTCCATTTCCGCTTCTTGACGCAGCTCTCGGTCGTAATGAATGCTTCGTAGGTTTAGAAAGAAGAGTTTGTCTGCAGCTGCTACCTGAAAGCTTCGGTCTTTTCCGGTATTGTCGGCTCGGTACCCATCAAAAAAGGACAGCAGCAGCACAATCCCCAAAGCGGAACCTAGGAAAATCTTCAAGACCTTGATCAAATCGGGCGTAAATACAGGTGCTTTTGAAGACATGAAACGGGGCTTTGGCTTTAAAAACGCAAAGAACAGGGCATTGTTTGCTTAGCGCACGTAGGAACCAGCATTCATGTCGATGGAAGTGCCTGTGGCGTGGTCCGCAAGACCTGAACAAAGCAAGGTTACCATGGGCGCCAAATCCTCAGGACGGGTAAGCTCGGAGAGCGCAATGTCGCGCAAGGCAAAATCTTCTCCATACTGCGCCAAAATCTCAGCAGCCATATCCGTGCGGGTAAATCCCGGTGCTATCAAAAAGGCTTTGATGCCTTCTTTGCCATAATGCCTTGCTATCGAGCGCATTAGACTCACCAAAGCCCCCTTGGATGCCGCGTAAGCCATGTAATCAGGGGTATCGCCTCGAAAGGCCGCTCGGGAGGAAATCATTACGATGCGGCCATTGCCCTGGATTCGTGCATGATCCACAAATTCCTTGCAGAGAATTCCTACAGCGGTGGTGTTCACCGCAAAGACTTTTTCCCAAACATCCAGCCATTCGGCAGTAGGAAGGGTATCTGGGGCTGCTGGAGAAATGCCCGCATTGTTGACCAAAGCGCTTATCGGGCCATATTTCTCCACCAAGCGCGGAATAAATCCTTTGACCTCAGCCGCATTTGAAAGGTCACAGGGAGCCAAATAGGCTGTTGTGGAACACTCGGCCAACAAGGACATGGCTTCATCCTCCTGGGTATTGTAATGCACAATGACTTCAGCGCCTGAAGCTGAAAGCTGCTTCGCGATGGCGCGACCGATTCCACGTGAAGCGCCGGTCACTAGGATACGTTGGTTGGCAAGGGAAATTTGCATGGCTCTCTCGTTAACGATCAAAATTTCGGTCAATTAACCCAGAAATATGGGCTAAATGATGGTTTCCATGCCAGGCATACATGAGGGTCACCTCTCCAAGCGTCTGTGTTCGTTGCTTTTCTGGATGGTAATACGTTCTGCTAAAGTCTGCAGTGCTCATGCTGTGCAGCAAATGAACCCATCGGGTGTGCACAAGTCGAATCGTCTCTAGCGCATCAGCTGCAGGGAGTTGGTAATCTGGAAGCTGGGCCCATGCACCCTCATCATAGGCTTTGATGCTGGGGTTCTCTTCGGTGAGGGCATGCTTAAACCGAAACAAGGCCTGTCCATGGCTATCTGCACAGTGGTGGAGCAATTGCCGGACAGTCCATCCACCTGGACGATACGAGCACTCCAACTGGGCCGGACTAAGCGGGCTGGCCACCTGAAAGAGGGCCTTGGGAAAGGCGGCAATACTTTCAATCGCAGCCTTGACCGCTTCCTGTTCCACAGTTTGTGGTACCGTAAATTTTCCAATGGGGTATTTGAGCGCTTCCAAGTCTTGAATCATAACGAAAAGGTCTTAATTGCCACCAGCAGCGATGGTAGCCAAATCTACATGTTTTGCGCCGCCTCGCAAAAGGGTTTGTGCACAGCCGCAGAGCGTGGCTCCGGTAGTAAGGATATCATCTACCAGCAAAATTCGTTGCCCCTGCGTGATTTGGCCTTCTTTCAAAGCAAACACCTCTTCCACATTTTCTAGGCGCTCGAGACGTGACTTGTTGGTTTGGGTAGTCGTAAACTTCTTTCGCAGCAAATGCTCTCGGTAGGGGATTCCCAAAACTTTGGAGAGGCCTCGAGCGAAACATTCACTCTGATTGTAGCCTCTACGCTGTTTTTTGAGCGGGTGCAGGGGCACGGCGACGAGCACATCCCATTGCCCTCCAAATCCATTATCCAACAAGCTCAGCCCATACAATCGCCCCAATTCCTCTCCTAATTCAGGTTTGTTCTTGTATTTGAGTAGGTGAAGTAGCGTTTGGCTTTTTCCTTTTTTGGTAAACCGCAAAAAAGCCATCACTCGATGTACGGGCATTAGGCCTTGGAGCTTGGAAGTCAACTCATTGTCAAACGGACGGAGGTGAAAATTGGCTCTAGGCAGCATTCCCTGGCAGATGGTGCACAAACAGGGTTCGAAATCAAAAAGCGCCCCTTTGCAAAGGGCACAATTGCGGGGAAAAATAAGATCGATAAAGTCTTTCCAAAAAAATAATCGCATGGCAGGAAATCAGGTTAGCCTCCAATGGGTTGATATGCTGTATATTTACCTTTTGGACGCGCAAAAAGATTAAGAT
>JBIIGH010000140.1:0-6478 GCA_044236565.1 Algoriphagus sp.
TTCAAAGTTTGCGTCGGTAATTTCAATTGCTTTTGCCATGGGATGCTTTCAGGTAAGGTTCTTTTCTCAAATATATCAGCAAAATGCAATTGATTCCGAATAAGTTCCGTTCAATTTTAATTAATTGCTGATGGGACTGTATTTTTTAAGTTATCGATCCATGATTTTGTAGGCTACTTCAGGGAGTAGCTTTAATTCTTTGATTAATTCAGCACTAGGATCAACCTTTATTTTCTTCGAAAAAAGTTCAAGACTGATGTTTTCTTGCCGATCCAATACCTCAATATACAATTTTGCATCCCCTTTGTATTTTGCGGTGATACTTTCCAATTTCTCCATAAGGTCAAGTGTCAAATCATCCAAATTGATATTGACTTTAAGTCCTTTGATCATGCGGCCTCGAACTTCACTGAGTAGGGAGATGGAATTGATTTTAAACTCCAATTCGTTCTCGTTGCCCCATTTCTTTTGGGCTACCCCTCCGTTGATAAACAAGAACCAGCCCGTCATGAAGTACTGCTTAAATTTTACATAATCCTCCCCAAAGAGGAAGAAGGTAAAAGTGCCATGGTAATCTTCCATGGTGAGCGTGCCGAAAGGCTTGCCATTTTTGGTGGTCCGGTGGGCAAAGCTTGCTACAGATCCCGCCAGACGCAACTCGTTTTTCCCCTTTAAAGAGTCAAGGTCATTGAGTGTAGTCAAAGTGGCATTGGTAAAAGAGTCGATCTCCAGCTTGTACTGATCCAAAGGATGCCCAGAGATAAATAAGCCCACTACTTCCTTCTCAATGTTGAGCTGCTGAATTTGTGAAAATGGCTCCATTGGAGCCACGGATGGCAATGGAACTTCTGCGGTGCCACTACTTCCTCCAAAGAGGCTGACCTGGGCACTATCTTCTTCTTGTTGTATTTTTTGTGCGTAGCGGCTTGCCTTTTCAATCAGGCTCACATCTCCATCGGGAGCCTCCAAGTACTGCCTGCGGTGATGCTCTTTGAAACAATCAAAACTACCTGCCATGGCCAAGGCTTCCATGGACCTCTTGTTGAGGGTGCGGGTGTTGACACGCTTGGCAAACTCAAAGATGTTCTTGTAAGGTCCTTTGCTGATTCGCTCTTTGATGATTTCTTCTACTGCTGCAGTTCCAGCGCCTTTGATGGCAGCCATCCCAAAGCGGATTTCTCCTTGGGTATTTACCGTAAACCCACTTTTGGATTCATTGACATCCGGTCCCAACACTTGTAGCCCCATCCGTTTGCATTCTTCCATAAAGAAGGTTACCTGGGTGATGTCATTCATGTTGTTGCTCAACACCGAGGCCATGTATTCCGCAGGATAATGGGCCTTGAGGTAGGCAGTTTGGTAAGCAATCCAGGCATAGCAGGTTGAGTGGGATTTGTTGAAGGCATAGGATGCAAAAGCCTCCCAGTCGGTCCATATTTTCTCCAGCTTCTTGGCGTCATGTCCTTTGGATGCTGCCTGCTCCACAAATTTGGGCTTCATCTTGTCCAATACATCCTTCTGCTTTTTTCCCATTGCCTTTCGAAGCACATCGGCCTCACCTTTGGTAAATCCGGCAATTTTTTGGGAAAGCAGCATGACTTGTTCCTGGTAAACGGTGATTCCGTAGGTTTCCTCCAGGTACTCCTTCATGTCCTCCAAATCATAAGAAATAGGCTCTGTGCCATGCTTTCGTTTGATAAAGGAGGGAATGTAGGCCAAAGGTCCTGGTCGATAGAGGGCGTTCATGGCAATGAGGTCGGCAAAAACCGTCGGTTTCAATTCCCGCATGTACTTCTGCATCCCCGGACTTTCGTATTGGAAGATGCCGACAGTTTCCCCTCGTTGAAAAAGTTCGTAGGTCTTTACATCATCTATGGGGAAAGCATCTGCGTCCAGCTGTATGTCGTGTCGTTCCTTGATGATTTTGATGGCGTCCTTGATCAGGGTGAGGGTCTTCAATCCCAAAAAGTCCATTTTCAACAAGCCTGCGGATTCCACCACGGCATTGTCAAATTGGGTACACACCATGTCCGAATCCTTGGCCAAGGCCACAGGAACGAAGTTGGTGATGTCGGAAGGGGTGATGATTACCCCGCAAGCATGGATGCCAAGGTTACGGACGGATCCTTCTAGAACGGTGGCTTGGTTGATGGTCTTTGCGGAATCGTCTAGTCCTTGCGCTATTTTTATAAGTTCCTCTGCCTTTTGAAGTAGTTCGCCCTGCCCCTTCAGTTTGTCCAATAGGGCAGGTCTATTTTTGGCAAGCTCAAACAAGGTTTTGAGCTTGATGTCCGGAACCAAATTGGCCAGCCTACCGGCCTCTGCGAGTGGTAAGTTTAACACACGTGCAGTATCTCGAATAGCCGATTTGGCTGCCATCGTACCATAGGTAATGATCTGCGCTACCTGGTTGGTTCCGTACTTGTTGATTACATAGTCGATGACCGCTTGGCGACCTTCGTCATCAAAGTCGATGTCAATATCGGGTAAGGATACACGGTCTGGATTTAGAAATCTCTCAAAGAGGAGGTTGTAGGCAATCGGATCCACGTTGGTGATGGCCACGCAATAGGCGACAGCCGATCCTGCTGCAGACCCTCTTCCTGGACCTACCGAGACGCCCATGTCGCGAGCTGCTCTTGTAAAATCTTGGACAATTAAGAAGTAGCCAGGATACCCTGTGTTTTCAATGGTTTGAAGCTCAAAATCCAATCTTTCCTGAATTTCAGGGCTGAGCTCTGGATACCGTTTCTTGGCGCCTTCGTAGGTGAGGTATCGGAGATAGGCGTTTTCTCCCCGCTTGCCTCCATCTGCTTCGTCTTCTGGATGCTTAAATTCGTCTGGGATGTCAAACTTGGGCAACAACACCTCTCGAGCAAGTTTGTAAGCCTCGCATTTGTCGACGATTTCTTGCGTGCAGTGGATCGCCTCTGGCAAATCCGCAAACAGCTGCTTCATCTCCTCGGGGCTTTTGAGGTAGAACTCATCGTTGGGAAAGCCAAATCTATATTCGCGGCCTCGCTTGCCTACATACTTTTTAGGCTTTTCCAAGAGCTCTCCATCTTTGACACAAAGTAAGATGTCATGCGCCTTGGCGTCCCCTTTTTCGTTGTAGTAGGAGTTGTTGGAGGCAAAATACTTCACTCCATATTTATGGGCCAACTCGAGCAAGACCTCGTTGACTTTGTCCTCCTCGGGGACTCCATGTCGGTTGAGTTCCACGTAAAAATCATCCCCAAACTGCTCTTTCCACCAGACAAAGGCTTCCTCTGCTTGCGTTTCGCCCACATTGAGGATGAGGTAGGGGATCTCGCCCCAGATGCCTCCGGTGCTCGCAATCAAGTCTCCCTTGTATTGGGCAAGTAGTTCCTTGTCGATGCGGGGCACGTAGTAGAATCCTTCCGTATTTGCATAGGAGGCAAGCTTTGCGAGATTGTGGTATCCCGCCTTATTTTTTGCCAGTAGGACGGTTTGGTAGCCATCGTCTTTGGCCGCTTTGTTTTTTCGGTCTCTACATAGGTTAAACTCGCAGCCAAGGATGGGTTTAATTTCTTTGGCCATCGCTTCCTTCACGAAGTGAAACGCCCCCATCATGTTGCCGTGATCGGTCATTGCGAGTGCGCTCATGCCCAGCGCTTTTGCCTTGGCGATAAGGGTTGGTATTTCGGAGGTTGCTTGCAATACAGAGAATTGCGTATGCACATGCAGGTGCGTGAAAGGGCTGTCGGTTGTTTCGACTATACCTCCTGGAGTTGATTTTTTAGCGGCACCCGCTAGTGCTGCTTGGACTTCTGTAGTGCGCTGCGCAAAGTTGGCTTCTGCGAGTATTGGGGCCTCGTACAGCACCTCGGCTGAGGAGATTCCCGGTTCTGGGTTTTGTACCTTTTGTGCAATCAACCCAAAAAAGCAGCGGGCAGTAGCGGCCACATCGTAAGCAGCGTCGTGGGCATCCCCAAATCCTTCGCCAAAAAGTTTTTGGTGCAACTCGGTTAGGGTAGGCCATTTGAACTTGCCTCCTTTTCCGCCAGGGAGTGCACAGAACTGGGTGGAAATGTCCTTGGTGTCGAGTTCTGCCATCCCCTCAAAGGGCATGACGAGTGCACCACGAAGGTATTCTGAACCGACTACATGGATGTCAAACCCAATATTATGGCCTACGAGGTATTTGGATTGGATGACATCCTCGCGAAAGATTTGTAGAATTTCTTTGAGGTCATGCCCTTCCTCCAAGGCACGCTTGGTAGAGATGCCATGTACTTTTTCCGCATTGTAAGGAATGGTAAATCCCTCGGGGCGGATGATGTAGTTTTTGTTGGAAAGGAGCTTTCCCCGTGCGTCATGCAGCTGCCATGCCAACTGAACTAGCCTTGGCCAGTTGTCCAAGTCAGACATGGGCGCGTTGTACGACCTGGGTAAGCCAGTAGTCTCCGTATCAAAAATTAAGTACATAGGGGAATGGGAAATAAAGACTCAAAATACGGCTTAAAAAGGGAAGCAAAAAATGGAGTGACGAGAATTGTCGGAGATGAATACCAAAGCCTTGGCTTTTAAATTCTTATAAAAGGTCAAAATGCACTTTGCTCGCTTCAGCTCCAATTTTTTGGGAGGGATTGGGACCCGGACCTAGTAGGAAATTTCAAACTAGAATCCGGGAAAATCCCTCCAAGAGATCACTTGCCCAGCAGTTCTTTTTTGGTTAAGATCTCCTGCATAAATGAGTCCCTTAGTGCGCAGCGGACTGGTAGCGATCTGCTCAAATTTTGCTAAACCGTTGAAGTTTTCGGTGAGAATGGTCTCGCTCGCCTTGATCTCATAAGCATCCAGGTTTACCCCTTGATCCACCAGCAAGTCTATTTCATTGCCATGATTGTCTCTCCAAAACCAGGGGCTTTCGTCTCGATAGCGATGATGCATCTGCTTGTGAAATTCGGCAATCATCATGTTTTCAAATAAGGCTCCTTTTACGGGATGCGTAACGAGCATTTCCCTGGTTTTGATTTTCAGTAAGTAGGCCAAAAGTCCGGTGTCGTAGAAATAGAGCTTTGGGGTTTTGACTACCCGCTTGCTGAAGTTTTTGTGGTAAGGATACAGCTGAAAGGTAATGTAGCTCGACTCTAGTGCAGAGAGCCAAGATTTTGCCGTAGGCTGACTGATTCCGGCTTCATTGGCTAGGGAACTCATGTTCAAGAGCTGGCCCGCACGAGCGGCACAGAGGCTTAGAAAATTTTTGAACAACCTCAAATCTTTCACCTCTAGCAGTTCTGTCACATCACGATTCACATAGGTCTGCACGTAATTGGAGTAGAAAACCGCTGGAGCGATTTTTCGATCGTATAGTGCCGGATAGAAACCGTGAAGCAATTGATCCAAGGGGTCCTCTGCGAGCAAATTAGCTTCCTTTAGTTCTTGCATGTCTAAGGGTAGCAGCTTGAATAGCGCAACTCTGCCTGCGAGACTTTGCGTGATGCGCTCCATCAAATGAAAATTTTGGGAGCCAGATAATATAAATCCGCCCATCCGCTCAGGCCGACTGTCTACTAAGGTTTGGAGGTAGGAAAATAATGCCGGAGCCTGCTGAACTTCATCGAAAATCATGAAGTCATTGTATTCAGCTAAAAATCCATTGGGATCCCTGAGTGCGAAGTCGCGGGCATCTGGATTTTCCAAACTGACATATCGGTAATCGGGAAAAAGTGTCTTGAGCAAAGTGGTCTTGCCCGATTGCCTTGGCCCGGTCACTGCGAGTATCGGGTAGTTGCTTTGGTATTCCCGTATTGCCTTGTAAATGTGTCTGTTGATTACATCCATCGGCCACAAAGGAACGATTAATTTTGAAATTGTACAAGGTTAACTTTGAAATTGTACAGCTTCAACTTTGAAATTGTACAATGTCAACTTTGAAATTGTACAGGGTTGACTTTGAAATTGTACAGAAATTTCGGTTGATTTTTTAGCTCAAAAATGTGCATAAATTTGAATTCAGTGGCTCAAAGGGCTACTCTTCAGCGATACGGCCAAGCCTAGTACTAGTAAAAAAGTAGGGGGTTATCGCTTGTCTTCCCAAGGCATGTAGACCACTTTTTTGGTCTGAAAAAATTCCTCGTTGAAGTAGTCTTCCAAGTGGTAGCAAACGTAGGACTTGCCTGTCTCCTCCATTTCCTCGTCCACATCCCCGCCTTTGAGGTAGAGGATGCCATTCGGGTAGTCGTTGATGTCCTCCTTTTTGATTTTTCCTTTTACCCAAGGATAAAACTGGATCATGCGGGTGACGGCCCGGCTGACCACAAAATCGTATTTCCGAACCAAGGATTCTGCTCGTGCTTGTTGTGCCTCAACATTGGTAAGCTTAAGTGCCTTGGCTACTTCTTTGACAACGGTGATTTTCTTGCCAATGGAGTCGACCAAATGGAAGTGGGTATCTGGAAACAAGATCGCTAGCGGTATGCCAGGAAATCCACCGCCCGTACCGATATCCAAT
>JBIIGH010000141.1:0-6454 GCA_044236565.1 Algoriphagus sp.
AGCTTCCCATCCCCCTGCCTACTTCGAGGAGGAAGAGTTACTACCAAAATCTCCGAATCAAAAAGGCGTTGATACCCCATTCCTTCAGGATCTGGGCTTAGGGCAAAGTGAATCGCATCCAGTCCTCTTTTACGAAGAGTTTCCACTTTTTCTGGACGGGTAGATGACCCAAAAACCTGGTAACCCAGACTTTGCAAAAGCAAACCAGTAGCCTCGCCGAGCCATCCCAAACCGATAATTGAAACTTTCTTCATGCCTTAAACTAACTAGTGAGGAACTTTTTGATTGCACACAACGAATCTCCAATTCCCGAAATCGGAGTTAAAGAAAAAACCTCCTTTCCGGAGGTTTGTTTATTCTTTTTTAGGAAGTGTGCCCAAAAGGTAATCCCAAAGGGGTGAACTCACCCCAAAAGCTGAGTCTGGATTTTTGTAATGATGGATGGCATGATTGACCCACAAGACCTTGAGAAAATTTTTAGGCGGATTGTAGACATGCACTACATAATGAACCCCCAAATATCCGGAGTATCCTAGCAGAAATCCAGGTAAAAAATAGAGCGCACAATCCCCCATCAACAACGTAAACACCAAGTACAAAATTGCGGCATAGGCGGCACTCACAAAGGGAGGCATGGCCAATCGGTCCTTGTCTCTAGGGTAATCGTGGTGTACGCCATGGACGTTGTACTGCAACTTATCCTTAAGTGGTGTGTCTGGCTCCATGTGGAAAAAATGCTTGTGCATCAGGTACTCCACTAAAGTAAAAGCAAGCAATCCCAATACAAAAAAGGCCAGTCCAAATCCAATTGGGATCGAAGTGGACACCAGCCCATAATACATCGAAACGGTGGAGATGGATAAAAACAGGGTAATGGGAATGGAAATGTGGGTCCTTGAAATTCGCTCAAGTACAGGGTTAGAAAACAGGGTAGCCGAACCAAAATTGTCAGGCCGATCTAATCTTCCAATCTTTTTCATGATAAATAGTGGTTTAGGTAGTCTTCAAAAAAGTGCTGGTACTAGTGGTATTAACTATCCTACAAAAATAAGGGTTTCGGATTTTTTTAAATTTTTTTAAATAATGATTTATCTCATCTTTTCTTCTTGAGTCAAGGCAATGGTTTTCCGGTAATACTCTTCGTATTTCGGAAGGATTTGATCGATGTCAAATTCTTTTGCTCTTGCCAATGCACGCTCCTTAAATCCAGGCAAATTGGCTTCATCCAGAATAAACAAGGCCTTTTTGGTCATGTCCTCCACATCGCCCACTTCACAAGCAAAGCCCGTAATTCCATCCAAATTCAATTCAGGAATTCCTCCAGCATTGGAAGACAAGACCGGAACTTCACAGGCCATCGCCTCCAAGGCAGCAAGTCCAAAGCTTTCCTTTTCCGAAGGCATCAAAAATAGATCTGCCACAGACAATACCTCCTCCACAGCCTCAAGCTTACCCAAAAACCGGATGTCCTCACAGGTACCAAGCGTGCGGCAAAGTCGCTCCATGCGATCTCGCTCTGGTCCATCGCCTACCAAAAGGAGTTTGGCCGGGATCTCCTTACGTACATTGTAAAACACATGGATCACATCCTCCACTCGCTTTACCTTTCGGAAGTTGGAGGTATGTACGAGGAGCTTTTCCCCATTGGGACAGATGGCCAACTTGAAATGTTCTTTTCGTTGCTTCTTAAAGCGCTCCAAATCGATAAAATTCGGAATCACTTCAATGTCTCGCTTGATGTCGAAGTAGTCAAACGTTTCTTTTCTTAAATCCTCAGAAACTGCCGTGACGCCATCCGATTGGTTAATAGAAAAGGTCACCACCGGCTCGTAACTAGGATCCTTCCCCACCAAGGTGATGTCCGTACCATGTAGCGTCGTCACCACAGGAATCTCAATACCTTCTGTTTTCAGAATTTGCTTGGCCATATAGGCTGACGATGCATGCGGGATGGCATAGTGCACGTGCAGCAAATCCAGTTTTTCATACTTGACCACACTCACCATCTTGCTAGCAAGCGCCAATTCATAGGGAGCAAACTCAAATAGGGGATAGCTTTTGATGTCTACCTCGTGGTAGAATAAGTTTTCACTAAAAAAATCTAGCCTCATGGGCTGCTTGTAGGTAATAAAGTGTACCTCATGGCCCACTTTCGCAAGTCCTTTGCCCAATTCAGTGGCTACCACTCCACTACCTCCGAAGGTAGGGTAACAAACAATTCCTATTTTCATTACTGGATTGAGGCTTTACTAACCTGCTGATAACACGTTTCAACTATAGTTTTGTTCAAAATAAAAGATTTTTATGCTTCCATTTTTCTAAATAAACCGCAAGGAAGAAAAAAACTAATCCATTACTCCGCAAAAATCTAATTAATTTACCAGTCAAATTGCAACCGCTATGAAACATACTTTTCTCCTAATCGGACTAGTACTCCTTGGATGGGCATGTACCCCTGCTTCCAAAACGGATTCCGGAAATGAAAAAATTGATCCCCTCAGCTACTGGGGAGAAAACCCTTGGCCAGAAATTCGCAAAAAGCGGATCAACAGCCTGCTGCCAGAAGCATTGAAAAATGCAAATGTAGCCAGCTGGCTAGTTATCTGTCGTGAAAATTACAACGACCCCATCGCAACGCACGTGGGAGGAGAAAATGCGAGCGGCACCGCAGCATTCCTTTTTTATACGGATGAAACGGGATTTCACTCCCTTGCATTTTCGCCAGAAGGAGAAGCCAAAGCCCTCGAAGACCTCGCGATCCATGAAAAGGTAGAGCGAGTTCCTCGTGGAGAGTCCGCAGTGGCCAAAGCAGTCGCTTTCATCAAGGAAAAAGGATTTCCAACGGTGGCGATCAATTCCTCCGCAAGCAACGAAATGGCCGATGGCCTGACCCATAGCCAACATGAGGATTTAATTGCCTTGATGGGTAGTGACAAAAACAAACTCGTTTCTTCCGAGGAGCTTGTGTACGAATGGCTTTCCATCAAGCTCCCTGAAGAGGTGGAAATTCTTAAGAAAGCCGCACAGTTGGCTTCGGATTTCCAAGAGGAAGCCTACGCCACGATTGTTCCAGGCAAAACCACCGACGCAGATGTAGCTAAATTTTTGAAAGCCAAGATGGCAGAATATGGCGTGACAGACGCATGGCATCCTGACCAAAACCCAAATGTCAACTCAGGTCCTGACCGTGGCCATTCACATGCCACCGACAAGATCATTCAACCTGGTGATGTGATCCAAACGGACTTTGGAGTGAAATTGTACGGCATCTGGGTAAGTGACATTCAGCGATTCGCCTACGTGTTGAAAGAAGGGGAAACTAGCGCTCCCAAGGACATCCAGACCTACTGGGAAAATGGAAAAGCCGGAAGTCGCATTGCGCTAGCCGCTATGAAGCCAGGCGTAAAGGGAGAAGATGTAGACCGAGCGCAACGCGATCTAATGGATGCCAATGGATCCTTGTATGTGCCCTGGAGCACAGGCCATCCGGTAGGCTATGTAGCACACGATGTGGGGCCAAATCTTGGCGGAGCACGCATACCCACACCACGACCAGCAGCACAGAAACTCCTGAAAAAAGGGATGACATTTGCCTTCGATGGGTTTCATTGTTGGAAGCAGGCAGATGGAACTGAAAAAACCATCTCTGTGGAAGAAATGGCCGTGGTGAATGAAAACGGAGCCACGTACCTGATTCCCCCTCAAGAGGAATTGATTTTAGTGGGGAAAAAGTAAATTTCTAGGATTCCAAAAAGACAAAAGCCAGGGAAACTTGGCTTTTGTCTTTTCACGAATTCAAATCCCATCCAATCCCCAAAAGCGCTACTTGAATAGCCACAAATTTTAACTTTTTCAACCTTTCAATTTTCCAATTGGTTACCTTTGAACAACCAAAATCTTCCCTCTCCATGAACGAGCGCTACCTGCAGCGCGGAGTTTCCGCATCCAAAGAAGACGTACACCAAGCCATCTCCAAGTTGGACAAGGGCCTTTTTCCAAAAGCCTTCTGCAAAATTGTGGAAGACACCCTTGGCAATGACCCCGAGTACTGCAACATCATGCATGCAGACGGAGCTGGGACCAAATCCTCTCTAGCCTACCTCTACTGGAAAGAAACAGGCGACTTGAGCGTCTGGAAAGGAATCGCGCAGGATGCGATCATCATGAATACGGATGACCTACTTTGTGTAGGTGCCACCACCAACATTCTGGTATCTTCCACCATCGGTAGAAATAAAAACTTGATCCCTGGAGAGGTCATTTCAGCCATCATCGAGGGCACTGAAGAAGTGCTGCAGATGCTGAGAGACCATGGAGTCAACATCGTGCTTACTGGTGGAGAAACAGCCGATGTGGGCGACTTGGTGCGTACCGTAATTGTGGACAGTACAGTAACTTGCCGCATGCGACGAGAGGACATCATTTCCAATGATCGCATCCAAGCAGGCGATGTCATTGTGGGCTTGTCATCTTTTGGACAGGCCAAATACGAAACAGCGTACAACGGAGGAATGGGTAGCAACGGGCTTACTTCTGCTCGACATGATGTGTTCAATAAAGTCTTGAAAACACGCTACCCAGAAAGTTATGACCCAGCCGTTCCAGAAGCCCTCGTGTATTCGGGAAAATACCAGCTCACTGACCCTGCTCCCGGCACTTCAGTAGATATGGGAAAGTTGGTCCTATCTCCTACCCGGACCTATGCCCCTATTCTGGTAGATGTATTGAATTACAATCGTCCTCATATCCACGGTTTGGTGCACTGCTCAGGTGGTGCGCAAACGAAGGTGCTTCATTTTATAGACAACCTACACATCATCAAAGACAACCTGTTTGATACGCCTCCTTTGTTTCGCATGATCCAAGAAGAGAGTGGTACAGATTGGAAGGAAATGTACAAAGTGTTCAACATGGGCCACAGAATGGAAGTGTACCTAGACGAGCGCTATGCCGAAGAAATCATCGATATCGCCGAATCCTACGGAGTGGAAGCACAACTTATCGGACGGGTGGAGCCCCATACTGGCAAAAAAGTGACTATTCAAGGTCCTTACGGCACCTTTGAGTACTAAGCAGGTACCCATTTCCTAATTCGGATCTTTTAACCCTACTAGCCATGCTTCGGACCTTACGTGTATTTGCTTGGGTACTAGGAATTCTTCTCCTCCTGGGAATAGCCACGCTCACTACAGTAGACCGAAGCCCTGTTCAAGATCGTTCTTCCTACCAAAGCACTTTTGCAGACCTAGACAGCAGTACCTGGAGCAGCAGCAGCACCTCCAACTACTGGCTAGCAGGATGGGCAACAATCAATGTCACTCCAGACCAGCCTGCAGAGCTCGTAGGCTACTCCCCGCGAGGCCCCTACACCTTTGTTCAGGATTCCAGCCATGTCAAGGCCTTGAGTCTCAGCAATGGAACCTCAAGCATTGCCTGGCTCAATTACGAATTGCTGATTGTGCATCCGCAGCTGGCAGAAAAAATACGTACAGGCGTTCGTCAAGCAGGGATCTCCCTGGATCAACTGATTTTCACAGCTACCCATACCCATTCCGGCATGGGGGGATACATGCCTGGACTTGCAGGTTCGCTTGCCTTTGGGGGCTACGACGAGCGGGTAGTAGAGCAGTTGGTTGCTGGATCCGTGCGCGCATTACAAACGGCCCTCGCCAACCAAGACACGGTGAGCATCTCCTACAAAAAAACCAGTGTTCCGGACCTAGTTTCCAACCGTTTTATCAAAGATGGCCCCAGCGATCCTTTTGTCCGCCAAATGCTACTGAAGCGAAAGGATGGAAAGAATGCCGCATTCCTTACCTACTCGGCACACGCTACAGCCTTGAGCTCCAAGTTTATGGGACTTTCCGGAGATTACCCTGCCTACCTCACGGAGTCTTTGGAGGAGGGTAAAGTTGATTTTGCACTATTCGCGGCAGGCACGGTAGGAAGTCATCGGCCGATGGCGGAAGGCAATACCCCCGAATTAGTGGGGGCTTATGCCCAAGCCATTTCTACAAGGCTCAGCGCAGATACCAGTCAAGTTGCCTTGCAAGGAGAGTCCTTACTTCGCACTTCGAAGGTAGATATCCAATTAGGAGAACCCCAACTTCGTGTCACCACCAACTTGCGCCTTCGCCCTTGGCTTTTTCGATCCCTACTTGGTGAGGTTCCTGCCTACCTAGACATTACCCAAGTAGGAAATATCCTGTTCATTTCGAGTAGTGGGGAGCTTTCAGGTGTATTTTACCAGGCCTGGGATGCCCTAGCCCAGGAGAAAGGGCTCCACTTGGTAGTTACGGTATTCAATGGAAGTTACATTGGCTACATTACGCCAGATGAGTTGTACGATGCCAAATACCACGAAGTGCGTGAGATGAACTGGTTTGGACCCGGAAATGGGGACTATTTTGATCGTCTTATTCAGGAAGTCATTCGCAAAGCAAAAAATTAATCG